>NZ_JBHXJK010000206.1:0-10685 GCF_042723255.1 Amycolatopsis thailandensis | reverse complement strand
TGCTTGCGCCTAGCGCAAGCAAGGGGGCCTTCATGTACTTCTCTACTTGGACAGCAGGTTCGCGCAGCGGATCAGCCCGATGTGCGAGTACGCCTGCGGGTGGTTGCCCAGCGAGCGTTCCGCGATCGGGTCGTACTGCTCGGGCAGCAGGCCGGTCGGGCCCGCGGCGTCGACGATCTGCGTGAACAGTTCCTCGGCCTCGGTGCGCCGCCCGGTGAGCAGGTACGCCTCGATGAGCCAGGCCGCGCAGATGTGGAAGCCGCCCTCGCCGCCGGGGAGGCCGTCGTCGCGGCGGTATCGGTACACAGTGGACCCACTGCGCAGTTCCGCCTCGATCGCGGTCACCGTCGACTGGAACCGCGGGTCGGCCGGATCGATCAGCCCGGTCAGCCCGACGAACAGCGACGCGGCGTCGAGATCCGTTCCGTCGTAGGCGGTGGTGAAGGCCTGGACCTCTTCGTTCCAGCCCTTCGACAGCACGTCGGCGGAGATCTCGTCACGCAGCGAAGGCCACGCGCCCGGCACCTGACGGCCGTAGACTTCGCCCAGCTTGATCGCCCTGTCGATGGTCACCCAGCACATCACCCGCGAGTACACCCGGTGGCGCGGCACGTGCCGCTCCTCCCAGATGCCGTGGTCCGGCTCGTTCCAGCGCCGCGTGACGGCTTCGGCCATCGCGCGCACCAGCTGCCAGTCCTCGTCGCGCAGCCCGCCGCGCGCTTCCGCCAGCGTCTGCACGAGTTCGACGACCGGGCCGAAGACGTCCAGCTGCACCTGATGGTTCGCCAGGTTGCCGACGCGGACCGGCCGCGAACCGGCGTACCCGGGCAGCGATTCGATGACAGCTTCGGCACCGATCACGCTGCCGGACAGGGTGTACAGCGGGTGCAGCCGTTCCGGACCGGCCAGAGTGGCCAGCACACCGTGCAGCCAGCGGAGGTAGCCTTCCGCCTCTTCGGTCGAGCCGAGGTGGACCAGTTCGCGCACGGTCATGGCCGCGTCGCGGATCCAGCAGTACCGGTAGTCCCAGTTGCGGACGCCGCCGATCTCCTCCGGCAGCGACGACGTCGCCGCCGCGAGCACGCCGCCGGTGTCGGTGTTGACGAGCCCGCGCAGCGTCAGCGCCGAGCGGCCGACGAGGTCGGTCTGGACACTGGGCAGTTTGAGCGTCTGCGCCCAGGTGCTCCAGTAGTCGCCCGCCCGGGACCGTCGCTCCACTTCGGACAGTTCGTGCGCGCCGAGATCCGAGGTGCCGCAACGGAGTTCGAGCACCACCGGGTTCTCGGGAGTGGGCGTGACGAGCGCCGACGCGGTGTCGTTCATGCCGTCAGAGGTGATTTCCCACTTCACACCCGGTGAGCGCAGCGCGAACGGCTCCGAGGTGCCCTGTACCAGGATCCCGTCGCCCTCGGCGACCAGTTTCACCGGTACGCCACCGAATTCGGGCCGCGGCGCGAACACGACCTCCGCCGCCGTCTCGCCCGAGATCACCCGGACGAGATCCGTGCGGTGCGCGGGACTCTCCGGTTCGAGGTAGTCGGTGACGAGCAGCCGGGACCAGCGGGTCTCGACCGTCATCGTGTTCGGCAGGTAGCGCTGCCCGAGCGGCAGGCCGTTGCGGTGCGGCTTGATCGAGAAGTGTCCCGCGCCGGCGCCGCCCAGCAGGTCCGCGAACACCGCGGGCGCGTCGGGGCCGGGGTGGCACAGCCAGGTCAGCCGGGCGTCCGGCGTGACGAGCGCGACCGATCGTTCGTTGGCCAGCAAGGAAAGCCGCTCGATCGGCGGCGCCTGCTCGCCGTAGAGCCAGTTGCGCCGCTCTTCGAGCAGGAAGGCGAGCGCCATCGCGACGTCGACGGTGTCCGGGACGCGGTACTGCGCGAGGCTTTCGCCCTCGCCGACCTTCACGCCGAGGTCCGGGCCGGAGATCCGGGCGAACGCCTTCTCGTCGGTGACGTCGTCGCCGAGGAAGATCGCCGCGGTCGCGCCGACCTGGTGGCGCAGGGTGTCCAGCGCGCGGCCCTTGTCCGTCTGGACGACCGCGAGCTCGACGACCTCCTTGCCGTCGGTCGTGGACACGCCCTCCCACTTCGAAGGTCCATTGTGGACATCGCGCAGGACGCGGCGGCCAGCCTCGTGCTCGGCCCGGCGGACGTGCACCGCGATACTCGCGGGCTTGACCTCGAGCGAGACGCCCGGCACGTCGAGCACCAGGTCTTCCAGCTCGGCTTCGAGCCGTCTGTGGAGCTCGCGGGCCTTGTCGTCGAGCGCGTGGATGAAGCCGATGTCGAACTCGGATCCGTGGCTGCCGACCAAGTTCACTTCGGCGGGGAGACGGGACAGGGTGGCGAGATCGCGCAACGCGCGGCCGGAGATGACCGCGGTGGTCGTCTCGTGCAGGCCTGCGAGCGACCTGAGTGCGCCTACCGATTCGGGCAGCGGCCGGGCTTCGTCCGGGTTGGCCGTGATCGGAGCCAGCGTGCCGTCGTAGTCGCAGGCGACCAGCAGCCGCGGCGTGCGGGCGACCTGAACGATCGCTCGCCGCAGCTCGGCGGGCAGTGCCTCGGCGGTCAACGATTCTCCTCGAGCTATGCGGGGTATGGGGGAAGTCTCAGTCGGCCGGTTCGGCACCGAGCGCCTGGAGGAAAGAGCGCGCCCAGCGGTCGACGTCGTGCGTGAGGACTTGGCGACGCATGGCGCGCATACGGCGGCGGCCCTCTGCGGGGTCGAGCGTAATGGCTGTCTCCAAGGCGTTCTTCACCCCGTCCAGGTCATGCGGGTTGACCAGTAGCGCACTGGTCAGCTCCGCCGCGGCGCCGGCGAACTCCGAAAGCACGAGCGAGCCGCCCAGGTCGTGGCGGCAGGCGACGTACTCCTTGCAGACGAGGTTCATCCCGTCACGCAGGGGGGTCACCACCATGACATCGGCCGCCGAAAAGAACGCGGCCAGCTCCGTCCGGTTCACGGACTGGTGCAGATAATGCACGACCGGGTGACCCACGCGGGCGAATTCGCCGTTGATCCGTCCGACCATCTGCTCGATGTCGCCGCGCATCCGCTGGTAGTGCTCGACGCGTTCGCGGCTCGGGGTGGCCAGCTGGACGAACGTGACGTCCTCCGGACGGACGCGGCCTTCGTGCAGCAGCTCGTGCAGTGCCTGCAACCGCAGGTCGATGCCCTTGGTGTAGTCGAGCCTGTCGACGCCGAGCAGGACCTTCTTCGGGTTGCCCAGGTCGTGCCGCAGCTGGGCGGCGCGTTCGGCGACGCCCTTGGTCTTCGCGAGTTTGTCGAGGCCGATGGCGTCGATGGAGATCGGGAACGCGCCGACCCGGACCGTGCGGTCGCCGACCTGCATCAGGCCGGGGCGGGTACGGATGCCGACCGCGCCGCGGCTGGATTCGAGACCGGCCAGCTGCCGCGCCAGCCAGAGGAAGTTCTGCGCGCCACCCGGCCGGTGGAAACCGACGAGGTCGGCGCCGACCAGGCCGCGGACGATCTCGGTCCGCCACGGCATCTGCATGAACAACTCGACCGGGGGAAACGGGATGTGCAGGAAGAACCCGATCCGGAGATCCGGGCGCAGTTCGCGGAGCATCGCCGGGACCAGCTGGAGCTGGTAGTCCTGGATCCACACGGTCGCGCCCTCGGCGGCGACCTTCGCGCTCGCCTCGGCGAAGCGCTTGTTCACCCGGACGTAGGACTCCCACCAGCTCCGGTCGAACACCGGCCGCGCCACCACGTCGTGGTACAGCGGCCAGAGCGTCGCGTTGGAGAAACCCTCGTAGTAGTCGCGGACGTCGTCCGAGGTCAGGGAGACCGGGTGCAGGACCAGGCCGTCGTCGTCGAACTCGTCGACCTCGACGTCGGGCACACCCGGCCAGCCGACCCAGGCACCCTTGCGGGACCGGAGGAACGGTTCGAGCGCGGACACCAGTCCGCCGGGGCTCGCCGTCCACCGCCTGCTCCCGTCGGCGGTCCGTTCGAGGTCCACCGGGAGCCGGTTCGCCACCACCACGAAATCCGCGGAGGCCGTCCTGCTCGTCTCGGCCATTGCTTCGTCCACCAGCCGCTCCCTCAAACTCGCGGGTCGCTGCCCTAAGGGGAAACCCTATCGCGCGAGGAGGTCGCGGCCGGTGGCCGAGCGATCACTCCAAGCGCCGTTCGGCGGGTTCCATCGGCCCCGCCATCCGCGGCCCGGCGAATTTGCGTTCCAGCCTGCCGAGCCCCGTGCGCACCGGCTGCGCGAGGTATTCGCCGAGCACGACGCCCGCTGCCAGGGCGAGGCCCACGGCGACGGCCGTCATGAGCGTCGAGATGTTGCCGCCGGGCTCGACGCCCAATTGGTATAGACCACGATAGGTGGAGAGACCGGGGAGAAGGGGCGTGATGCCGGACACAGCCACCACGAGCGGCGTCACCTTGAGCCGCCTGGCGAGCACGCCGCCGCAGAATCCGACCAGCGTGGCGGCGATCGCCGACGAGCTCACGCCTTCGAAGCCGGTCACCATCAAGGCGCCGTAGACCGCGCCGCCGACCGCGCCCGCCGCTCCCGCGACGATCATCGCGCGCAGGGTCGAATACGAGGCGAACGCGAAGCAGGCCGAAGCGCCGATGCTGCCGATGATGATGATCGGCAGGTCCTGGGGCGTCGAGGAGACGACCTCGGGCAGCGGGGTGAGCGGCATCTGGATCAGCTTCGCGATCTTCAGGGCGAGTACGACGCCCGCGATCAGCCCGGCACTCATCAGCGCGGTTTCCATCGTGCGCCCGGCCGCCGTGACGTAGTAGCCGGTGATGGCGTCCTGCACGGCCGAGACGGTGGAAAGACCGGACAGCAGCACGGTGACGGCCGCCGCGACGACCAGCGTGGGTTTGTCCGTGGTGAGCAATCCGCTGCTGACTATCGCCATCGCGGACAAGGTCGCGACCAGGCCGCCGATCACCTGCTGGAAGAAGAACGGCAGCGCGTAGCGGTTCAGGAAGCGGCCGAGCCGGTCGATGACGGCGCTGATCACCATCGCGACCAGCGCGACGTCGATGCTGCCGCCGAGGATCAGGGTGATGAACGCGGCCAGCCCGCCCCAGGCGGCCGTGGCCACCCAACGCGGGTACGGGTGCGGCGCGGTGGTGATCCGCTGGAGTTCCTGCTGGGCCTCTTCGGCGCCGATGTTCCCGCGGACGATCCGGCGGACCAGGGTCTCCGTCTGGGTGAGCCGCGTGTAGTCGAGGCTGCGCGAGCGGACCACGCGCAGCGCCGTCACCGGCGCCATGTCGGTGCCGCGGTGGCAGGTCACCGTGATCGACGTGAAGATCACGTCGACCTCGCAGTGCGGGAGGCCGAGCGCGGAGGTCAGCGCGATGATCGTCGCCGTGACGTCGGAGGCGCCGGCGCCGCTGGACATCTGGACCTCGCCGATGCGCAGGACGAGATCCAGGACGAAGTTGACCGTCGTGTCGTCGGGCGGCTTCGGGCCCATCGCCTCTTCGCCGTCGACGGCGGGCTGCTCGGCCGTCGGGGCTTCGAGGATCTGCCAGGCGCGGCGGCGCAGCAGGTTCGGCCGGTGCGAGCGAGCCTGGTGGATCGATCGCTCTCCGTCACGTTGGCGTGGCGCTTCCAGCAGCCATTCGCCGCGTTCGGGTGTTTCGTCCTGGTTCTTTTCGACACCGCGTTCGCCGCGCTGGGCCCTCTTGGTGTGCTCGTTGATCTTCATGATCGATCCACCTCCTCACTCGTCTCATAGGGACTTTCCCGAGGACCATCGGGGCCGGCGCCCTGACTGTTGCAGGAAACCCGAAGTGGCGTCCGCCACGTCGGAGGAAGATCATCGTGACGTCGCCGGTCTGCGGCACACTGATGGGCATGGCGTCCTCTTTGAGCAGGCGATCCATCCTTCGTGCGGCCGGTGTCACGACGGCCGGGACAGCGGCGGCATTCACCCTTTCGGGTGCATCTAGCGGGGCGGAGCCCCCGGTTTTCGCGCACGGGGTGGCCTCGGGTGACCCGATGCCCGATTCGGTGCTTCTCTGGACCCGGGTCACCCTCTCGCCCGAGGCGATTCCGGGATCCGGAAAAGGCGTGGCGGTGGACGTCCGTTGGGAGGTGGCGAAGGACGCCGGATTCGCGGACGTCGTCGCTCGCGGTCACGTCCGGACCGGGCCGGAACGCGACCACACGGTCAAGGTGACGGCCGGCGGGCTCCGCGCGTCGACCGGGTATTGGTACCGGTTCACGTCTCAGGGGAGGGTCTCGCCGACCGGGCGGACGCGCACCGCGCCTTCGCACGACGACGACGTCGCGAGGCTGCGGTTCGGCGTGGTCTCTTGTGCGAACTGGGCTGTCGGTCACTTCGCCCCCTACGGCTATCTGTCCGGCCGCGACGATCTGGACGCCTTCATTCACCTGGGTGACTACCTCTACGAGGGAGATCCCAACCCTGCTGGTGATCTTCGGCCCTCGGTACCGCCCAACGAGTTGATCACCCTGGCGGATTACCGGCAACGCCACGCGATGTACAAGACCGACGAACAGTTGCGGCGGCTCCACGCCCGCCATCCGATGATCGCCACCTGGGACGACCACGAGGCGGCCGACAACGCCTGGTCCGGCGGCTCGCCGTCACACGATCCGGCGACCGAGGGCAGCTGGCGCGATCGGATGCGGGCGGCGCACCAGGCGTACTTCGAATGGATGCCGGTGCGGCATCGCGGCGACCGGCTCTACCGGCGGCTGAAGTTCGGGAGGCTGGCCGACCTCACCATGCTGGACCTGCGCACCTACCGGACCCAGCAGCCCGCTTCGGCTTCGGCGGACGGCACGATCCTCGGCGCCGAGCAGCGGCGCTGGTTCCTGGACGGCCTCGCGCGCGGGACGGCGTCGTGGAACCTGATCGGCAACTCAGTGATGGTCACGCCGCTGAAGATCCCCGCACTGCCCAGCCGCGAGAAGCTCGCGCTGGACGGCCTGCTCGACGGCCAGCCGACCACGGTGAACACCGACCAGTGGGACGGCTACACCGCCGACCGCCGCCGCGTCCTGGACACCATCGCCGCGCAAGGGCGAGGCAACACCGTGTTCCTGACCGGCGACGTCCACTCGTCTTGGGCGAACGACGTGCCGCGGGACGGGACGAGCGTCGCGGTGGAGTTCGTCTGCCCGTCGGTCACCTCCGACAACATCGACGAACAGCTCGGCGTCCCGCCGCGGACCGGCTCGCTCAAGGTCGAAGCCGCGATCCGCGCGCTGAACCCGCACGTGCGTTTCGTCGAGCTCGACTCACACGGGCCCTGCGTCCTGGAAGTGACACCGGAGGCCGTCCGGATGAACTGGCACTACGTCGCCGACCGTCGCGATCCGGCGACCTCCGTGACGTTCGCGCACGCCTTCCGGACGGTGGCCGGGGAGCCCTGGGTGCGGCCTGCGGAGGGTTGAGGGGGCGCCGATATACTGGGCTCGCCCGGGCTGTCCTGGGCAAGGCCGCTATAGCTCAGCTGGTAGAGCATCTGTCTTGTAAACAGAAGGTCAGGGGTTCGAGCCCCCTTGGCGGCTCCAGATCAACATGGCAGGGTGGCCTGCCAATTCGGCGCGTCACGTGATTCTTGTTCGCATTTTCCTTGGTGTCATTGGCTCGCGGATCGCCGGCATGGCCCAGGACGCTCCCGGACGGCGGAGCGACCCCGCGCGGACGAGTCGGGTCAGGTCTGCCAACGCGCCGTCAGCAGGCGTTGCGCGGGGGGCGTCCCGGGGAGGTCGACGTTCGGCCTGGCGGCGAGGCCGCCCAGGGCGATCGCGATCAGGCGGCGCCGGGCGGCCCGCGCTTCGGCGGTGAGCGAGGCGTCGTCCAGGTCCTGGATCTGCTCGATCAGAGGCGAACGGCCCAGCTGCTCGATGAGCAGGAGGATGTCGGTCGCGGTCACGTCCCCGCGTAGTCCGCCGCACTCGCGCGCGCGGTCCACCAGGGCGGCGAAGTCCCGGTCTGCGGCGGCCGCGAGGTCGGCCATCTGCGGGGGCAGCGAGGTCAGCCTCCCCAGCGGGGCCAGGGTGCCTTGGCCGTACTCGACGCTCTCGATGACCAGGTTCTGCAGGCCCTGCCACGGGTCGGAGTGGTCGGCGGCCGTGTGCACGGCCGCCGACCATTGCTGGTTCGACAGCACCAGCAGTCGTTCGTACAGGGCGGCCTTGCCGTTGTAGCGCCGGTAGAGCGTGCCCACGCCGACTCCGGCGACCTCGGCGATCGCGTTGACCGAGGCGTTGGCCCCGTCGCGGGCGAACACCCGCCGGGCGGCCTCCAGGAGAGCCTGGTCGTTGCGGGCGACCTCGGCCTGCCGGGCCTGCTGCTGTCTGGAGATGGCCATGCTCGTCATCCTAGACCTTGCGGAGTGAAACGCTCCGCAAGTAGTGTCCTCGATGTGCGGAGCACATTGCTCCGGACTAAGGAAAGCGAGGATCCTGTGCCTTCGAACAAGACCGTGCTCGTCGCCGGAGCGACCGGAAACCAGGGCGGCGGCGCCGCCCGGGCACTGCTCGCCGACGGCTGGAACGTGCGGGCCCTGGTGCGGGACACGGACGCGGCCATCGCCCGTGCCCTGGCCCGCGCCGGTGCGACCCTGGTCCACGGCGACCTCGATGACGCGGAGTCACTGGCCCGGGCGACCGCCGGCGCGCACGGCGTGTTCAGCGTCCAGCCGCTGGCCGTCACCGAAGAGGAACTGGCCACCGAGGTCCGCCGCGGGATCGCCCTGGCCGACGCCGCCCGGACCGCGGATGTCGCGCACCTGGTCTACAGCTCGGTCGACGGTGCCGAACGCGCCACGGGCATCGACCACTTCGAGTCCAAGACCCGCATCGAGGAGCACATCGCCGACACCTTCCCGTCGGCGACGATCCTGCGGCCGGTGTTCTTCATGGACAATCTGCTCTGGTACGCCGACGCCACCGACGAACGCGTCCTGGAACTGCCGGTGGTCCCCGATCGCCCGATGCAGATGATCGCGGCCTCGGACATCGGCCGGATCGCCGCCGCCGCGTTCGCCGAGCCCGAGGCCTACCTCGGCACCCGGCTGGCGATCGCCGGGGACGCCGTGAGCTTCGAGCAGGTGGCGGCGACGTACCAGCAGGTGACCGGCGTCCGCACGCGGCTGGCGCCCAAGCCGATCGAGGAACGGATGTACCAGTGGTTCGCCGAGGACGGCTACCAGGCCGACATCCCCACCTTGCGCACCGACTTCCCCTGGCTTCAGCGCTTCGACGCGTTCCTGCGTAACGCACTCTCAGCCCGCTGACCTGCTCCCGACGTCAGCGCCATCGCGGCGCTGTTCCACCCCGACGCCCTGTGGGCGACCGCCCACGGCAAGGTCACCTACGAGGTCGTCCGCACCCGATTCCTGTGACCACCAACGGCCCGCCCCTGGCTCCGCACCGCCCGCCGGTGGGCCCGGCCCGACGGACCGGAGGTCTGTCAGAGAGACTGGGGGCCAAAGCCCGCCCTCTCGACCTGGAGCCTTTTATGCCGCAAGGGACCGTCCGTTGGTTCGACGCCGAACGGGGTTTCGGCTTCCTCGCGCCCGAGGACGACTCGCCGGACGTGTTCGTGCACGCCTCCGAGATCGTCGGGGACGGCGGCGCGAAAATGCTCCGCGAGGGTCAGGCCGTCGTGTTCGAGGTCGGCGAGAACGACCGCGGGCCCCAGGCGCTGCGCGTTCGCGTCACCGCCGATGCGGCCACCGGCAGCGCCGTGGGCCTGCTCGGCACCGTCAACTGGTACGAGCCGGGCAAGGGCTACGGCTTCGCGTCGCCGGACGGCGGCGGCGCCGACATCTTCGTGCACAGCTCCGCCATCGTGACCGGCGGCGTGGTCACCGAGGGGCAGCGGGTGGCCTTCCTGATCGTCGAAGGCGAGCGCGGCCCGCAGGCCGAGCACGTGATCCCGCTGGGAGCGGGGGCCGGCTCACCCGCCGCGGCCGGTATCGCGGACGGTGCCGACGGCACGGTGGCCTGGTACGACGAGGACAAGGGCTTCGGCTTCATCAACCCCGACTCCGGCGCCGGGGACGTCTTCGTTCACGCCCGGGCCCTGGCCGAGGGGCTGACGTGGCTCGCGGAGGGCGACCGCGTCGCCTACGAGGTGGCCAGTGGGGACAAGGGCCCGCAGGCCCGCGACGTGCACCTGGTCCGGGGCGCCGAGCCCCAGACGGCGCCGCAGCGGTCGGCACCTGCCGCGGCCGCGGGGCCGGCGGCGCGGGACGTGCCCGTACGAGGCGGCGAGGGCGTCGTCGCGCGCTACGACGCCGACCGCGGCTTCGGCTTCATCACCCCGGACGCAGGCGGCGACGATCTCTTCGCCCACGTGTCCGTGATCATGGGGTCGGAGCCGCTGCAGAAGGGTGACCGGGTCCGGTACGCGGTGCGTCAGGGCGACCGGGGCCCGCAGGCCGACCGCATCGAACGCCTCTGACGAGGCGGCCCCACCGATGGCTGCCTTGAAGGCATGGTTCTGAACTGGCCGACGGGGTCGGCCGTGCCCTGAGTGTCCACATGGGGCATTTATCGGCGATCAGATGTTTGATTCATGCTTGTATAAGCTTTTCTGTGCAGGGTCGTGAGTGGCAATGAAGGAGGCCTTCACGGACTTTGCGTTCAGGAGACATGAGCGAGGTGAAGGGGACTTTCCTCTCATCGCATGAGCGGAAAG
>NZ_JBHXJK010000205.1:0-10836 GCF_042723255.1 Amycolatopsis thailandensis | reverse complement strand
ATGCGGTAGTTCGCGTTGCCAACTACCGCATCCAGAGGACGAAACGCGGCCTCGTGCACCCCGGATTGATAAACCGAGCGCTCGGTCTAATAATGGGCACCATGGAAACGATCGTCGACGAGCCCCAGTGGCTGCGCACCGCCTCCTGGCTCGGCTGCCCGCTGCTGGGCGCCGCCCTCGGCTGGTTCCTCCAGTCGATCTCGGGCTGGGTGGCCTCGCTGAGCTGGGTCCCGTTCAAGGGCCCGTTCCAGCTCGTCTCGGACATGCCCAGCCCCTGGGGTCTGGTCACCGGACTCGGCGTGGGCGTGGTCCTCGGCCTGGCGTTCGCCGCGGTCTGGGCGCACGAGCGGCTGATCGTCAAGGTGACGCCCACCCGCGTCACGCTGACCACCAAGGGCCGCAGCCGCGCTTACGAAGCCAAGCTCCAGGCGGTCTTCCTCGACGGCAAGGAGCTCGTCCTCCTCGCCTCGGACGGCCGCGAACTGGCGCGGCAGAAGGGGGACGTCGACCGTGAAGCCGTCGCCAAGGCCTTCACCGAGCACGGCTACCCCTGGCACGCGGAACCGCCGGCGGTGAAATGAGGACGGTCGACCCGGCCAAGCACGAGGCGAAACGCCGCGCCATCCTCGACGCCGCCGCGTGGTGCTTCTCGGAGAAGGGTTTCGAGAAGACCACGACGGCGGAGATCTGCCGTACCGCGGGGATCAGCACCGGCAGTCTGTTCCACTACTTCCCGAACAAGCGCGCGGTGTTCGTCGGCATCTTCGAGCAGGACGGCGACGAGACGGCGGCCCTGATCGCGGCCGCCCATGAGCTCGCAGATCCGTGGGAGGCGATCCTCCACGTCCTCTTCACCGTCTCCGAACAGCTCTTGAACCCGATGGCGGCGAGGCTCGTCCTGGAAGTCGCCGCCCAGTGCGCCCGCGACGCCGAGCTGGCCGAACTCGTCCAGGGCAACGACCGAGCCCTGCGTGACGCCCTGATCGGCTTGGTGAAGCGCGCGGTGGAAGCGGGCCGGATCGATCCCGGCCTCGACCCGAAGACGGCGGCCAGCTGGCTCGTCGCGCTGATCGACGCGCCGCTCTCCCGCGTGATTCTGGAGCCGGACCTCGACCCGGCCGCGGAACTGGCGGTGTTGAAGGTGCTTCTCATCAGATTCCTCCGCCCCGTTCTGCCGATTTCGCCCCCGGCGGGCGGCCGGGTGTCCGACACTGGTGAAATCTCCCCGGGCTGATCGGTCGGCCCGGGACACCAGTAACGGGGGTCGATTCGGTGGGTGCCTGGCTGCGCAAGAAGGCGGTCGAAGAGGAGAATCCTGACGACGTGCCGACCGGCCAGATCTCCGCGGTGAACATCGCGGCGATCATCGCCGAGGTCGACGGGGAGACTTCGCCGCCCGAGGGAACCGAGGCCGCCGAAGCCGCGTCGAACACCGATGTGGAGTCCACGACCACGGGTCCGGCCGACCTCGAACAGGCTCTCGCCGACAGGCAGGCGCTGATCCAGCTCTGCCTGTACGCCCTCGATCGCGCCCGCAGCGGCGGTGTCGTCGAGCGGCTCGAACACGGTCTCGCCGGGATCGGCGTCCGTGCCCTGCGTCCGGACGGCGAGCGGTTCGACCCCGCCGTGCACGAGGCGGGCGGCGCGGTCGCCACCGAGGACCCGGCGCTCGAAGGGCTCGTCGCGGAGACGGAGGTCGTCGGTTTCGCCGATCACGACCGCGTCCTGCGCGCGCCGATCGTCATCGTCTACGCGAAGAAGGCCCAGTGACCGCTCCGAGCGCGGCGGCCAACCTGCCGGCCCTCGTCAAGAGCACGCGCGAACAGCTCCTCACCGTCGTCCGCGAAGCCGATCCCCAGGCCGCGAAATGGGTCGAGGACATCCGGAAGGCGCGGCCGAAGAAGCCGTCGGTCGTGGTGGTCGGCGAGACCAACCGCGGCAAGAGCTCGCTCGTGAACGCGCTCCTCTCCATGCCGGGACTGTCCCCTGTGGACGCCGACGTCGCCACAGCGACGTACCTCGTCTTCGAGCACGCCGAGCAGTGGTCCGCGCAGGCCTGTTACCCCGGCCAGCTGGCGCCGGTGCCGATCAACCTCAACGACCTGATCCACTGGGTCTCGGCCGCGCACGAACTGCCGGAAGGGCAGATCCCGCCGCGCTATGTCGAGGTCTCCGGTCCGGTCCCGCTGCTCGAACGCGTGTCCATTGTGGACACGCCGGGCGTCGGCGGGCTCGACTCGATGCACGGCGAGCTGGCGAAGGAGGCGGCCGCCGGCGCCACCGCGCTGCTGTTCGTCGTGGACGCCTCGTCGCCGTTCACCGCGCAGGAGCTGCAATTCCTGCACGACATGGGCGAGCGCGTCGAGACCGTGCTGTTCGCCCTCACCAAGACCGACCAGTTCCGCGGCTGGCGCGAGGTCCTCGAAGCCGACCGGCGGCTGCTCGCCGAGCACGCGCCCCGGTTCGCCGACGCGGTGTTCCACCCGGTGTCCGCGCGCATGTTCGAGACGGCGGCCAAGGCCCCGAACGAGCAGATGGCGATGATGCTGCGCGAGAAGGCCGGGATCGCCGCGCTCCAGGGCGCGTTGCAGGAGATGCTGGTCGGCCGCTCGGCGATGCTGGGCGAGGCCAACACCCTGCGAGCGCTGTCGAGCGCGCTCGCCGAGCTCAAGGCGAAGGCGCAGGCGGAGAGCCGTGCGCTGTCCGCCGGCGAGGCCGAAGCGGAACAGCTGCGCCAGCGCCGCGACGACCTGAGCACCGAACGCCGGTCTTCGACCCGGGGCTGGCAGCTGAAACTGCGCGCCGAGATCCAGCGGACCCGCGTCGAGGTCGGGCACGAGACCAGCAGGCAGATGCGCGACGCGTCGACGCATTTCCGGCAGCGGATCGACGGCTCGAAGCGCGACGATCTCGCCGCGCTGCCCCAGCAGGTCGACATCGCGTTGCAGACGACGTCGCAGCGGATCTCGATGCTGCTCTCCCAGCGGCTCAACCAGGTCACCAACGTCGCGCTCGCCGAGCTGTTCTCGGCCGAGGAGCTCGACATCATCCGCGGTCAGTTCGCCAGGGCGGGCGGCCCGCCGGTCGTCCTGCGCCCGCCGGACAAGAAACCGCCGACGGCCGAGGACAAACTGCTCATCTTCATGGGGGTTTCCGGCGGTCTCGGCGCCGGGAAGGTCGCCGCGCTGCCGCTGGCGGGCGTCGCGATCCTGAACCCGGTGATCCTGCCCGCGACGATCATCATCGGCCTCGGCGCCGGCTGGTGGATGGCGCGGACCCGCAAGCACGCGTCGGACAAGCAGCACATGAAGCAGTGGCTGGTCGAAGCGATCGCCGACGCGCGGTCCACGTTGGACCAGCTCGTCGCGGAGCAGCTGATCGAAGCCGAACAGCAGCTGTCGATGGCGCTCGACGAAGCCCTGGGCCGCCGCATCGACGCGATCGAGGCGGAGCTGAAGGAAGTCGACAAGACGATCAAGATGGGCGCGCAGGAACGGGCGAAGAAGATCTCGATCGTCGCGAAGCGATTGAAGGACGTCTCCGACGGCCGAGACCGCGCCGAAGCCCTCCTCGGTCGCATTCGGTCACTGCGCGACAATCAAGCGTGACCTTTCCCCAGCGACCACAGCAGCCTTTCGGACAGCAGCCGCCACAGCAGCAGCCTCCGTACGGCCAGCAGCCCTACCCGCGGCAGCCGCCCTTCGGGCAGCAGTTCCCGCCGCCGGGACCAGCGGGAAGCCCGTTCCCTCCGCTGCCGCCTCAGAAGGGGTTTCCCGCGAAGCTGCAACGGCTGAGCGAGGCCGTTCGTGATCCGAGGCGCCGCAAGAAGCTGATCCTCGGAGTCCTGCTCGGCATCGTCGGGATTTTCGTCCTCGTCGTCGGACTGGTCTTCCTGATCGGTGTCGTCCTCACGAAGTAGCCACCGGAACCGAACGGGCCTACGGTGAGTCATAAGCTTCGACACACCAGCAGGTCAACGAGGGGGTTATCCCATGTGGGTCGACGAGAGCGGCGGCACGGACACCGAGGCGGGCTCCACGGAGGCGGTCACGGTCCACGTTGACGGCGAGGAGTACCAGGCCGAGCTCAACTACGACCTCGACAAGGACGGCGTCAACGACGCGGCCGTCATCCAGCACGACGACGGCACCGGTCAGGCGTTCGTCGACACCGACGGCGACGGCGAGGCCGATCAGTACGCGGTGCTCGACGAGAACGGCAAGGTCGTCCAGGAGGCCGTCTACGACGAGGCCTCCGGTGCCTGGGTCGAGGCCGGTGGCGGCGGCCACGACGACGGTTCGGACGCGGGCACCAGCGGCACCATGCACGCCGACATGCCCAGTGGAGACGTCGAGGTCGGCCCCGCGACGATCGACACCGACGGTGACGGCAATCCCGACACCGCCGTCGTCCAGACCCAGGACGGTCGCACGATCGCCTTCACCGACAAGGACGGTGACGGCAACGCCGACATCGCGGTGGAGACCGACGCCTCCGGCAACTCCAAGACCTACGAGCACACCGGACCCGGCCAGTGGACCGAGACCGGCAGCGGTGTGGTCAATGAGGACATCGGCTCGGCCTTCGCGAACACCCCGGCGGCCGCCGAGGGCGACCCCGCGGGCGACGCGGCCTGGGGCGGCGCGGGCACCGAAACACTCGAAGGAGTGGCGAAGATCGATTCCGCCACCGGCCAGTGGATCAGTCCCAACTAAATCCTGAAATGGACTAAACCAATAGAAGAATGGTTTAGTCCATTTCGATGGGCCAATTCGTGTAATCCTGGTCACAGAACAGCCCGGTACGAGACCTCGTGCCGGGCTTTCCCATGTCCGATTCGCGCTGCGGATGCCCCGAGGTTGTGCTTTCGATCACCGGAAGAATTTCTGCGTATGGCCCATTCCGGTGATACTGAATCGATTCCCTTATCGTTCTTGTGAGAGAACCGACAGGTCAGCTCTCGGTTACCTGCCGGTCATCCGGCTACTCTCGGGGAATCCCAAAACCTGCACACCGGTCTTCCCGCCGGTGTGCGAAGCCATTCGGTCGCCGGCATCGAAGCCCGCATCGGAACAGCGTCGTTCCCGATGTGGGCTTCTGCCGTCGGAAGTCAGGAGTAGAGATGACCGCAGTCGCCATCCCTGGACTGGAAAAAGCGCCGACGACGCACAGTGGCGTCCTGTCCTGGGTCCGGGAGGTCGCCGAACTGACCACTCCGGACCGCGTGGTGTGGGTCGACGGGTCCGACGAAGAGGCCGCGCGCATCAACGCCGAACTGGTCTCCGCCGGCACGTTCGTGCAGCTCGACGCCAAGCCCAACTCGTACTGGGCCGCCTCCGACCCCAACGACGTCGCCCGCGTCGAAGAGCGCACCTTCATCTGTTCGGATGACGAAGAAGACGCCGGTCCCACCAACAACTGGATGGACCCGGCCGAGATGAAGGCCACGATGACCGAGCTGTACCGCGGGTGCATGCGCGGTCGCACGATGTACGTCATCCCCTTCTGCATGGGCCCCCTCGGTGCGGAAGACCCCAAGCTCGGCATCGAGATCACCGACTTCGCCTACGTCGTCGCCTCCATGCGCGTGATGACCCGCGCCGGCAAGGCCGCGCTGGACAAGTTCGTCACCGAGGACGGCACCGAGCGCTCGTTCGTCCCCGCCCTGCACTCCGTCGGCGCGCCGCTGGAGCCGGGTCAGAAGGACGTCTCCTGGCCGTGCAACACCACCAAGTACATCTCGCACTTCCCCGAGACCCGCGAGATCTGGAGCTACGGCTCCGGCTACGGCGGCAACTCGCTGCTGGGCAAGAAGTGCTACTCGCTGCGCATCGGCTCGGTCATCGCCCGTGACGAGGGCTGGCTGGCCGAGCACATGCTGATCCTCAAGCTGATCTCGCCGGAGGACAAGGTCCACTACGTCGCGGCGGCGTTCCCGAGCGCCTGCGGCAAGACCAACCTCGCGATGCTCCAGCCGACCATCCCCGGCTGGCGCGCCGAGACCCTCGGCGACGACATCGCGTGGATGCGGTTCGGCGAGGACGGCCGCCTGTACGCGGTGAACCCCGAGTTCGGCTTCTTCGGCGTCGCGCCGGGCACCGACTGGCACACGAACCCCAACGCGATGCGCACCATCGAAAAGGGCAACACGGTCTACACGAACGTCGCGCTCACCGACGACGGCGACGTCTGGTGGGAGGGCATGGGTGAGAAGCCCGCGCACGCCACCTCCTGGAAGAAGCAGGACTGGACGCCGGAGTCGGAAGAGAAGGCCGCGCACCCGAACTCGCGCTACTGCACGCCGATGTCGCAGTGCCCGATCCTCGCGCCGGAGTGGGACGACCCGCAGGGCGTGCCGATCTCGGCGATCCTGTTCGGCGGCCGCCGCAAGACCACCGTTCCGCTGGTGAACGAGGCCCGCGACTGGCAGCACGGCGTGTTCATGGGCGCCACCATGTCGTCGGAGACCACCGCGGCCGCCGCCGGCGCGGTCGGCAACGTGCGCCGCGACCCGATGGCCATGCTGCCGTTCCTCGGCTACCACGCCGGTGACTACTTCAAGCACTGGCTGGACCTCGGCAAGAACGCCGACGCGAACAAGCTGCCGAAGATCTTCTACGTCAACTGGTTCCGCCGTGGCGACGACGGCCGCTTCCTGTGGCCGGGATTCGGCGAGAACTCGCGCATCCTGAAGTGGGTCATCGACCGCGTCGAGGGCAAGGGCAACGCGAACGAGACCCCGGTCGGTTTCGTCCCGTCCGCCGAGGACCTCGACACCGACGGCCTCGCGGAGCCGCTCGCCGACATCCAGGCCGCCCTGGACGTCTCGGCCGACGAGTGGCGCAAGGAACTGCCGCTGATCGAAGAGTGGTTCGAGAAGATCGGCGACAAGGTCCCGTCTTCGCTGCGTGACGAGCTGGACGCGCTGAAGCAGCGCCTCGGCTAGTACGAGCACCGGAGCAAATCCTCATCCCCAGGGTCGTTCCTGGGGATGAGGATTTACTCTTTCGCGCTGGGTAACGTGGGCGCATGGTCAAATTCGGCGTCAACATGGTCGTCCCGGACACCCGGGCCGCCTGGGTCGGCAAATGCCGCAAGGCCGAGGATCTCGGCTTCGACGTCATCGGCGCGGCCGACCACCTCGGCATGGCACCGCCGTTCCCGGCGCTCGTGCTCGCCGCCGAGGTGACGAGCCGCCCGCGCCTCAACACCTTCGTCATCAACACCGCGTTCTACAACCCGGTGCTGCTGGCCCGCGACGTCACCGGCACGGACCAGTTCACCGAGGGCAGGCTGGAGCTCGGCCTGGGGGCCGGCTACGTGAAGGCCGAATTCGAAGCGGCGGGGATGGAGTTCCCCCGCGCCGGAAAGCGCGTCGACCACCTCGAAAACACCATCAAAGAGCTCAACCGGCTCTATGCCGACGAAAAACACAAACCGCCCACGGTGCAGAAGCCGGGCCCGCCGCTGATGATCGCGGGCCGCGGCGACAGGTTGCTCACGCTCGCCGCCGAACACGCCGACATCATCGGGTTCACCGGCACGGCGGCCGTTCCCGACGGCGGCGCGCTCGTACCCGATGACGCGGCCGGCATCGAAGAGCGGGTGGATTTCGTCCGCGGGAAACTGAACGGCCGCGAAGCCGAATTCAACATCCTCCCGCACTTCATCGCCGTGGTCGAAGACCGGCAAGAGGGGCTGGAGAGCCTGCGGGAGCTGCTCGACGGCAAGCTCACGGTCGAACAGCTCGCCGAACTGCCGACCGCCCTGGTCGGCACGCACGAGCAGATCGCGGAACAGATCCTGGCGCATCGCGAGCGATTCGGCTTCGGCTATTTCACCGTGCTGGAGCACAACATGGACGCGTTCGCGCCGGTGATCGAGTTGTTGCGCGGCCGATGATCGACGTACGCGGGCTCGGTGTCCAAGCCGGGGAGCACTGGTTGTTCGACGGCCTCGATTTCGAGGTCGAGGCGGGCGAATGCGCGGTCATCGTCGGCCCGAACGGGGTCGGGAAATCGACGCTGCTGCGGTGCCTTTACGGGACGCAGGCCGCGCAGCGGGGCCGGGTCGTCGTCGCGGGCGGAAAGCCCGATGAACGCGATGTCTCCTTTCGCCGCAAGGTTTCCGTGTTGTTCGACGATTCCGATTTCTTCGCCGAATTGACCCCGCTCCAGCATCTCGAATTGCTGGAGGGTTCGTTCGGAGCCGATCTCGGCGACCACGAGGCTTTGCTGGCCGACGCGGGATTGTCCGAACGCGCGAAGGTCACCGCGGGCAAGTTCTCGGCCGGGCAGCGCCGTCGGCTGCTGCTCCTCGGCGCGACGGCGCGGCCGCACGACGTGCTGCTGCTCGACGAGCCCGAACGGGCGCTCGACGTCGCCGGGAAGGAATGGCTGACGTCGCTGATCGCGCGGTCGACCAAGGCCGGGGCGGCCGTCGTCGTGGCCACGCACCATCCCCCGCTGCTCGAAGCGGCCGACTCGACCCTCGAGTTGTGGTGAGCACCAAAGCCCCCACGCGTGTTCCGGGACGACAGCGATTCGGCGGGCTGCTCAACGGGGACTACCAGACTTTCCTGGCGCTGTTCGGTTTCGGCGCGTTGTTCACCGCGTTCGAGAACCTCCCGAAGCTGCGTTCATTCCTTTTCGGACTGTCCGCTGTGGACTTCCCGGCGGTGTTCGGTCTGCTGGTCGTGCTGTGCGCGATGTTCTGGCGCAGCCTGTTGCGCCGCGGTTTCGTCTGGGCCGAACCGGCGGCACTGACGTGGATGGACTTCGCGAGCGTCGACAGGCGCCGCGTCGTCGTGAAGCGGATGTGGACCCTTTGGCTCGGGCTGGTCCTGGTGGTCGGCTACACGGGGGTGCTGGTCACCGCGATCGGTGGCGGGTCGAAGGACGTATGGATCGCGATGTCGGCGCTGACCGCGTCCGGGGCGATCCTGGCGGCCGTCACCGCGCGGCGGACGGCGATCCGCGGGGAGACCGCGGGGCCGGTCGTGCTGGCGCTGGCCGGGCTGGCGGTGGCCGCCGCGGGGCTGGGCCCGATCGCGATCGAGGTGCTGGCCGGGGTGCTGTTTGTCGTGGCGGTGGCGGTGGCCTTCGGCGGCGAGCCGATGTCCGGGGTCGGGCGCCAGGAACTCGTCGACGGCTGGAACGCGCGGCTGCTGCGGGCGATGGCCGCGGTGTTCATGGATCCGATGCTGCTGATCCCGGAGTCGAAGCCGGTGCCGTGGCTTTCGCTGCGACCTCCGACGACGCTGCGGCTGGCGTTGGCCGGGGTGTTCGGGCGCCTGCGTTACGCGTCGGCGAGCGTGGTGATCGCGTGCCTGGTGGGTGTCGGGCACCTGGCCTTCCCCGCCGTTCCGCCGGGACCGCTGTTCGCGGTCGGCGCGTACGCGGCGCTCGTGCCCTTCGTCGGCGGGCTCGGTGAACTGCGGCGCAATCCCGGCCGCAGGCGGTGGCTCGGCGCGTCGGACTGGGAGTTGCGGCTGGTCAACGGCCTGGTGGTGGCCGTGCTCGGCCTCGGCTGGGGAGTGCTGCTCGGCTTGGTGACGCTGACGCTCGGGGTGACCCCGGCGTGGCCGGTGTGGCTGGGTGTCCCGCTCGCCGTGGTCGCCGCCTTGCGGACGGCGACCCGGCCGCCGATGAACTACGACGTCAGCGGCGGCGGCGCGGCTCTCCAGGCGATGCGGGGCGTCGACGTGCTGGTGGTCGGCTCGGTGCTGCTCAGCGTGATCGGCTGAGGTCACCCGTTCCCGCGTTCGGATCATTCGGATAGGCCGAACGCGGGTTACCCTCGATGCGACGAAAGGAGCACGAGTGGGCGGCGGGCACGCACCGGGAAACGGGCGGCGGGCGACCAGCGAGTTCCCCGTGGGCTGGACCGACGAGCAGATCATCGCGGTGATCAAGGACGTCGCGAACGATCCGAGTGAACCGCGCCGCAGACAGTACAACGGCCGCTGGCGCTGTGCCGGCGAACGGTACGGCGTGCATCTGATCGTGCTGGTCGAGGACAACGGCAACGTCAAGACGGGCTACCCGGTCGCAGGCCCCGGCGTGGTCCGCAATCCCGACACCGCGGCGGATCCGGCGAACCCGACCGTCGCCGACCTCGCCGCCGGCCGCATCAGCTTCTTCGGCGACAGCCTGCTCGACCAGCTCGGCAACCGCGTCGCACCGGACGTCCTGGCCTTCTATCGCACCCTGCACTGGTCGGGCGAATGGGAAGAACTGGCGGACGTCCTCGTCGCGCACGCGATGGCCGAGAACCTGCGGCTCTCCGTGGACGAATACGCGACCCTGGAAAGCCTGCTGAACAGCTTCGACCTGCCGATCGACGGCTTCCTCTACCTGAACGACCGGGCCCACGCCCTGGCCACCCTGCACCCCTGACCCGCGTGATCCGCCCCCAAACACGCGAGTCCCGTGCTCAATCACGCGAGTTCCGTGCTCAATCACGCGAGTGCGGGTTCTGATCACGCGAGATCGGCCTAACTCGCTTCGGCGACGTCCTCGGCACTGCCTTCGGCGACCGCCCTCAGCGTGTCCAGCGGCAGTCCGACGGCGTCCGCGAGCGCCATCACTGTGAAGAAGGCGGGCGTCGGGATCCGCCCGGTCTCGATCTTCCGGAGCGTCTCCACCGAGATCCCGGCCTCCGCCGCGACCTCGACCATGCTCCGCGACGCCGACGCGCGCGCGTCCCGGAGCGCCAGCCCCAGCCGCTCGCCGCGTTCGCGTTCCTCGTCCGTCAACGGCACTCGCACCATGGGTCCAATACTAATACCGGCCCCGTTGGTCGTGGGGGGGGGGTAGGGGTTGTAGCCCCCAGACG
>NZ_JBHXJK010000204.1:0-11011 GCF_042723255.1 Amycolatopsis thailandensis | reverse complement strand
CTTTCAGGACGTTTTTCGTCCTGAAAGCCCCCTTCATGACACCGGAGGGCACTGGGGAGGGGCAGCGTGGGCCGGCCGCCCTCAAGACCCCGGGCAGGTGCCTACTTGCGGCAAGACCGGCCGACTTTGAAGAATGCGAAGCATGTCGAGTGATCCCCGACGGCCCCTTGTCGCCGTCGCCGCCCTGGGCGGCACCATCTCCATGATTCCCGGCGACGGCGAGGAGCACGCCGTCCCGCGGCTCACCGCCGCCGATCTGCTCGGCGACCTGGGCGAGAACCTCGAGATGGACGTCCGCGCGGAGACGCTCGCGGGGATCTCCAGCGCCTCGATGGACTTCGCGACCCTGATCAAGACCCGCGACTGGGCCGCCCGGGCCGTCGACGAAGGCGCGGACGGCGTCGTCGTGGTCCAGGGCACGGACACGCTCGAAGAGACCGCGTACTTCTTCGAGCTGACGTGGGCTTCCGAGGCCCCGATCGTGATCACCGGCGCGATGCGCAACCCCAGTCTGCCCAGCGCCGACGGCGCCGGGAACCTGCTCGCGGCGCTGACCGTCGCCGCCGATCCCCGCAGCCGGGGCCGCGGTTCGCTGGTCGCGTTCAACGACGACGTCCACGCCGGACGCTGGGTCCGCAAAGCGCATTCGAGCCACGTCGAGGCGTTCTCCTCGAATCCCGCCGGGCCGCTCGCGCTGGTCAGCGAGGGCTTGGTGCACTACTTCCACCCGGTCGCCGTCCGTCCGGCGGCGTTGCCGCTGGAGAACGCGGACTTCTCCGGCCTGGTGCCGATCGTCGAGAGCGGCGTCGAGGACACCGGCGAGCTCCTGGAGACGCTGGTCAAGGCCGGGGTCAAGGGAGTGGTGCTCGCCGCGAACGGCGCCGGGCACGTTTCGGCGGGGTCCGCCGACGTGATCGAGCGCGTCCTGCCGGAGGTTCCGGTCGTGGTCGCCGGCCGGACCGGCGCGGGCCCGACCTTCCGCGGCACCTATGGCTTCCGCGGCTCGGAGTCCGACCTGATCGCGATGGGCGCGACGATGGCGGGCTGGCTCGACCCGCGTAAATCCCGGCTCCTGCTGCACACCCTGCTCGCCACCGGGGCCTCGCGAGAGCGCGTCGAGGCCGAATTCCGCCTGCGCGGCGACCTCGCCTGACGCGTTTCGTCCTCTGGATGCGGTAGTTGCACGCGCAAGGACCGCATCCAGAGGACTGAATGCGAAAGGGGTCAGTCCCGGATCGGGCCGGTAATCGGGTCCAGGTGGTAAGGGCGCATGGCGCGGGGCTGGTGCCGGTAGACGTGCACGCTGACGGCGGGGTCCGGTCCGTCGTTGCGCACTTCGTGGATGTAGCCGGGACCGAAGACGCGCGACTGGCCCTCCGACAGCGCATGCAGCTCCGTCACGGCCCGGCCGTCGGACGCGCGCCTGGCGACGGTCTCGCTCAGCTTCCCGCTGACCACGGTGAACGCGCCCGCGGCGAACTCGTGGTCGTGCAGGTCGGTGCGCTGGCCGGGCAGCCAGCTCATCAGCCAGATCTCCTGGAGTTCGTCGGCGTCGACGAGGGCGGAGAACCGCTCGTCGGGGTCGTAGCGCAGCAGGTGACGCCAGCGGTCACGGTCCGCGGCGAACTCGATCGCGACGCGCACCGGGTGGCGCAGGGCGGGGTTTTCGGGGATGACGAGCGTGTTGTCCGGGACGGCGAACATGGAGGTGTCCTCGCAAGAGAAAGAAGGTGTCGAGCTGGGCCGGGTGCTGGGTTCACCGACAACAGCGACACGACGCACACGCGACGGCGCCAAGACCCGAGAGGCCCCGCGACACAGTCATTCCACGTGCGAACATGCCCACAGCGAACCAGTGCGGAGCCCGGCGGTCAACAGATCTCACACCGTGGACCATGAGTTCTGCACCTGACGACCAGGCTCGCAGCACGAAGCGGACGCCGTCTGTCGCGATCCTGCGGTCTCGCTCAGGACCACTCGTGCTTCTGCGACCGCCCGAGCAGCTCGGCCCCCGCACGCCGCGGGTCGACCCCTTCGTGGCACACGCGGTGCATCGCGTCGGTGATCGGCATGTCGACGCCGAGGCTCAGCGAGAGTTCCCGGATCGACGTGCACGACTTGACGCCCTCGGCGACCTGGCCGCCGGTGGCCGCGAGCGCCTGCTCCAGCGTCTCGCCCCGGCCGAGCCGCTCGCCGAAGGTCCGGTTGCGCGACAACGGCGACGAGCACGTCGCCACCAGGTCGCCGACACCGGCCAGCCCGGCGAAGGTCAGCGGATCGGCGCCGAGTTTCGCGCCGAGCCGGGCCATCTCGGCCAGTCCGCGGGTGATCAGCGTCGCCGCGGTGTTGGCGCCCAGGCCCAGCCCCGCCGCCATGCCGCAGCTGAGCGCGATGACGTTCTTGCACGCCCCGCCCAGCTCGCAGCCGACGACGTCGGTGTTGGTGTAGGGCCGGAAGTACTGGTTGAAGCTCGCCTGCTGGATCGCCTTGGCGTTCTCGTGGTCGGTACAGGCGAGCACCGCCGCCGCCGGCTGCCCCAGCGCGATCTCCTTGGCCAGGTTCGGCCCGGACACGACCACGATCTGCCCGTCGTCCACGCGCGCGATCTCGGCGATGACCTCGCTCATCCGCTTGAGCGTGCCCAGTTCGACGCCCTTCGCGAGGCTCACCAGGATCGCGTCGGACGGCAGCAGACCGGACCACTCCGAGAGATTGGTCCGCAACGTCTGGCTCGGCACCGCGAGGACAACGGCCTGCGCGCCGTCGAGTGCCTCGGCCGGATCCGCCGTCGCGGTGATCCGCTCCGGCAGATCGACATCGGGTAAATAGGACGAATTGCGATGCCCGTCCCGGATTTCGGCCGCGACCTCGGGCCGGCGGGCCCAGATGGTCACGTCGCGTCCGGCGTCACCGAGCACCTTGGCGAACGCCGTCCCCCACGAACCCGCGCCGAGCACCGTCACGCGCTGGACCTCGGCCATCAGGCGTCGTCCTCCGGCTTCTTCGCGGGCGGTTCCTCCTGGCGGATCTCCGCGAGCAGGGCGGTGATCTCGGTCATCATCAACTCGGTGACCTCGCGCAGCTTGGACGCGCTGCGGGTCGAACCGTTCTTGTAGGCCGAAAGGTCCATCGGTTCGCCGACCAGATGCGTGATCTTCTTGCGCGGGAACGGCGTGAACTTCTTCGTGTAGCCGTTGAAGATGTGGTTCGTGCCCCAGCGGGCGATCGGGATCACCGGCACCTCGGTCTCCAGCGCGAGCCGCGCGGCACCGGTGTACGGCTTCTTGGGCCAGCCGTCCGGATCCTTGGTGATCGTCCCCTCGGGATAGATCACGACGATCTTGCCGTCACGCAGCGCCTGGTGGGCGGCCTTGAGGCTGTCACCGGCGGCGGCCGAACCACGCGACACCGGGATCTGGCCCGCGCCCACGAAGATCTTGCCGAACAGCGGCGTCCTGGTCAGGCTCTCCTTGCCGAGGAACCGCGGCACCCGCTTCTGGCGGTGCACGAACACCGCGTCCACCACCGGGTCCATGTGGGACACGTGGTTCATCAGGAGCAGCGCGCCGCCTTCACGGGGGACCCGCCCGGCGTTGCGGTAGACCCGCTTGCCGATGGCCGTCGCCGGGTAGAACAGTGCGGCGGCGATGCCAACCCAGATGCCGCCCTTCTCACGCCGGGCCAATTCGTCCTCCTCGAAGTCACACGTGTCGTCCCAGGCCACTGATCCTGCCGCGCGCACGCGAGCGCGGTCCAGGGAGGGTCGGGTAAGAATGCAGATGTGGACAGTGTGGGCCTTGACCTGATCGTGCCGCTGAAACGCCCGGCGGAGGGCAAGTCGCGGCTTCGCGGCGCGGTGGTGCCCGAGCGGCACGCCGAACTGGTGCTGGCGCTGGCCTACGACACGCTGTCCGCGGCGACCTCGGCGGACGGGATCCGCCGGGTGCTGGTGGTCGCCGCCGACCCGGCGTCCGTGGCGGATCTCACCGAGCTGGGCGTCGAGATCGTCGCCGAACCCTCGCGGGGCGGTTTGAACGCGGCCCTGCGCTACGGTGAAGAGCTGCTGCGCCGGGACACGCCGTCCGGTCTCGTCGGCGCCTTGCAGGCCGACCTGCCCGCGCTGCGCACCGAAGACCTCACCGCCGCCCTCACCGAGGCCGCCGGGCGCCGGGCGTTCGTCGCGGACCGGCAGGGAACGGGCACGACCTTGTTGCTCGCGGGGACCGGGCCGCTCGAACCCCGGTTCGGCGGGGGTTCCGCGCGGGCGCACAGCGCGTCCGGTGCGACCCCGCTCACGATCACCGCGGAATCACTCCGCGCGGATGTCGACACCGCGGATGATCTCGCTCACGTCCGCACCCTGGGTGTCGGAAAGCGCAGTTCAACGCTGTTGGGAACACCCTGCGTGGTGATGTGACGAGAGTTCACCCTGCCGACCCGCGCGCGGCGCACATTATCGCCCCGAGTGGTGAACAATGAAGCCCGTGAGCACAAATGACGGCGGCACCCCGAACTCGGCAAGGAAGCGGAAGACCTCCGCCGCGAAACCCGACCCGGACAACGGCACGGCGAAACCCGTCCGGGCGAGGAAGACCACTCCCTCGGCGAAGACGAACAGCAGTCCTCGCGCGGCGATCCGCGCCACCCGCGGCGGTTCGGCGAGCCGCCCCGCCCAGGAGTTCCGCGCGCTGCCCGCCGCGCCTCCCGCGGTGACGTCGGCCCCTACCGCCGTCGAAACACTCCCCGACGACCGGTACTTCAACCGTGAGCTGTCGTGGCAGGACTTCAACGCCCGCGTGCTCGCGCTGGCCGAGGACGAGTCGCAGCCGCTGCTCGAACGCGCCAAGTTCCTGGCGATCTTCGCGTCCAATTTGGACGAGTTCTACATGGTGCGGGTCGCCGGGCTGAAGCGCCGCGACGAGACCGGGCTCCCGGTCCGCAGCGCGGACGGGCTCACCCCGCGCGAGCAGCTGGCCTACATCGCCAAGCGCAACCAGGACCTGGTCGAGCGGCACACGAACGCCTTCGAGCTGCACCTGCGGCCGCAGCTGGCCGACGAAGACATCCACATCGTCGGCTGGAACGACCTCACCGGCGCCGACCAGCTCCGGCTGTCCAACTACTTCAGCGAGCAGATCTTCCCGGTGCTCACACCGCTGGCCGTGGATCCCGCGCACCCGTTCCCCTACATCTCCGGCCTTTCGCTCAACCTCGCCGTCACCGTCCGCGATCCGGAGGGTGGCACCGAGCGGTTCGCACGTGTCAAGGTGCCGAGCAACGTGCCGCGCCTGATGCGGATCGAGCAGCAGCCGCGGGAGAGCCGCACCGCGACGTTCCTCCCACTGGAGGAACTGATCGCCGCGCACCTCGGCGAGCTGTTCACCGGGATGGAGGTCACCGAGCACCACGCCTTCCGCGTCACCCGCAACGCGGACTTCGAGGTCGAGGAGGACCGGGACGAGGACCTTCTCCAGGCGCTGGAACGCGAACTGGCCCAGCGCCGGTTCGGCCCGCCGGTGCGGCTCGAAGTGGCGCAGGACATGAGCGAGCACATGCTCGAACTGCTGCTGCGCGAACTGGAGGTCGACCCGCGCGACGTCGTCGAGGTCCCCGGTCTGCTGGATCTGACCTGCCTGCACCAGTTGTCCGGTGTCGACCGCAAGGAACTCAAGGACCGCCCTTTCGTACCGGCCACGCACCCGGCGTTCGGTGAGCGGGAGACGCCGAAGTCGGTGTTCGCGACGCTGCGCGAGGGCGACGTCCTCGTGCACCACCCGTACGACTCCTTCTCCACCAGCGTCCAGCGGTTCATCGAACAGGCCGCCGCGGATGAGAAGGTGCTGGCGATCAAGCAGACGCTGTACCGCACCTCCGGCGACTCCCCGATCGTCGACGCGCTGATCGACGCGGCCGAGGCAGGCAAGCAGGTCGTCGCGCTCGTGGAGATCAAGGCCCGGTTCGACGAACAGGCCAACATCACCTGGGCCCGCACGCTGGAACGCGCCGGCGTGCACGTGGTCTACGGTCTCGTCGGCCTCAAGACGCACTGCAAGGTGTCGATGGTGGTGCGCCAGGAGGGTTCGACCATCCGCCGCTACTGCCACATCGGCACCGGCAACTACAACCCGAAGACCGCGCGCCTCTACGAAGACCTCGGCATCCTGACCGCCGACCCGACGATCGGCGCGGATCTGACGGATCTGTTCAACGTGCTCACCGGGTACTCCCGCCAGGACACCTATCGCAACATCCTCACGTCGCCGCACGGGATCCGCCGCGGCATCGTGCGCGCCATCGGCGAGGAGATCGAACTCGCCCGCGCCGGCCAGACCGCCGGGATCCGGATCAAGTGCAACTCGCTCGTCGACGAGCAGGTGATCGACGCGCTGTACCACGCGTCTCAGGCCGGGGTGCCGGTCGACATCGTGGTGCGCGGGATCTGCGCGCTGAAGCCGGGGGTGGAGGGACTGAGCGAAAACATTCACGTGCGCTCGATCCTCGGGCGGTTCCTGGAGCACTCGCGCATCTTCAACTTCCGCGCGGGCGGCACGCACTGGATCGGCAGCGCGGACATGATGCACCGCAACCTGGACCGCCGGATCGAAGCCCTGGTGCGGGTCAAGGATCCGAAACTGACGGCGCAGCTGGACTACATCTTCGAATCCGCGCTGCATCCGGCGACCCGCTGCTGGGTGCTGACGGCCACCGGTGAGTGGACCCCGTTCCCCGCCTCCGGGGACGACGTCCGCGATCATCAGGTCGAGCTGGCGAAGCGGCACGGAGCCGCCGGATGAGCGGGCACATCCGGGCGGCGGGCGCCGTCCTCTGGCGTCGTGACGGGGAACGGATCGAGGTCGCGCTGGTCCACCGGCCGCGTTACGACGATTGGTCGCTGCCGAAGGGAAAGCTGGATCCGGGCGAGACCATCGCCCGGGCCGCGGTCCGCGAGATCCAGGAAGAGACCGGCTTCGACGCGGTGCTCGGCCGGTATCTGTTCCGGACCGAATACACCGTGGCGGGAGCGCCGAAGACCGTCGACTACTTCTCCGCGCACGCCGTTTCCGGTGCGTTCGCTCCGAACGAGGAAGTCGACGAGCTGCGCTGGCTCGACGCGGAAACGGCGGAGAAACTGCTGACGCGGCCGGAGGACGTCCGGGTGCTGCGGGAGTTCTCGGCGCTGCCGCCCGACCTCCTCACGGTGATCCTGGTGCGGCACGCCAAAGCGGGCAAGCGCGACGAGTGGAACGGCGACGACGATCTGCGGCCGCTCTCGGACGCGGGTCAGCGGCAGGCCGAAGCGCTGCGTTCGCTGCTGCGGCACTACGCGCCGGACAGGGTGCTCTCGGCGCCGCGGCTTCGTTGCGTCCAGACGGTGAACGGGCTCGCCGAAGATCTCGGGGTCGAGATCCGGCACGAGCCGCTGCTGTCGGAAGAGGGCTACTGGCCGGACCCGGTCCTCGGTGTCGCCCGGCTGCTGGCCATCGCCGGGGACGGCGGGACACCGGTGATCTCCAGCCAGGGCGGCGTGATCCCGGACGTCGTCACCGCGCTGGCCGATCGCGACGGCGTCGACCTGCCCGCCGCGCGCGGTGGCGTGGTGCCGTCGAAGAAGGGTTCGTTCTGGGTGCTGTCCTTCCGGGCGCCGACAGAAGAGGACGGGCCGGTGCTGGTGGCCGCGGACTACTTCGCGTCGCCTTTGCCCACTCCGGCTCCGGCGCATCGCTGACGCTCGTATTCGCGTGAAGGCCCCCTTCCCTCTGCTCAGCAGAGGGAAGGGGGCCTTCACGCGCAGTCGCTGTGACTGCTGGTGTTGCTGTGACCGAGGGTGGCTTCCGCCGTCCGTGAAGGCCTCCTTCCCTACCCTCAAGGTAGGAAAGGAGGCCTTCACGGACTTACGGCCGGAGGTCGGTCAGGTCGGCCAGGTCACCTAGCCGTGCGCGGTCAGCTGCCGGCCTGGTCGCAGCTGGCGGCATCGGTGCCGAGCACCGGGTCGGTGACCGGACGGTGGTCGATCGAGATGGTCTTCTGCGTGGTCAGCGCGCCGTCCCGCAGCGTGTAGACGGTGCGCGTGCCGCTGTAGGTCAGCGGGTCGGCGCTGACGTCGTCGGCTTCGGCGGCGACGGTTTCGAAGGTGCGGCCGCCGCCGTTCAGCGGGGTGCACTGGTAGCCGAGGTGAGCGGCGACGCCACCGCCCTCGGCGACCGACAGCGGCTTGCTGTCGTTGTCGACGACCTGGCTGAGGTTGCGGCCGTCGTAGTGCAGGGCCGTGAAGAAAGTCGTGTTGGCCCCCACCGACTGGGTGACGATGAGTTCGGCGCGGCCGTCGCCGTTGAGGTCGGTGACGCGCGGGGCCTGGAGCGGGACGGAGCTGTCGGCTCCGAGGTGGATCGAGGTGAACGTCCCGTTGACGGTCGCGGAGATGACCTGGTCGCCAGGGCCGGTGAGCTGGGTGGTGACGGTTTCGATCTCACCGTCACCGTCGAGGTCCGCGACGGTGGTGACCGGGTCGGCCGACGGGGCGGCCAGCGCGGGGACGATGGCCCCGATGCTCAGCGCGGCGGCGACGCCGGTGATGGTGGCGGTGCGGATGATGCCGGTGTGCTTCATGGTGCTCTCCCTCCACGCTTCGGTGAGCTTTTCACCGAATGTGCTCTCACTAGGGGAGACGGTTGCGGATCATGAAAGTGCACTGAGAGTGTGATGGGCCACACATAAGCAACCGGGCGGCCCGCCACTCGAACGAGCGACGGGCCGCACTAAGGGAAAGTGGGCTACTTGATCGCCCACAGCTGAAGCGCGGAGCCGCTGTCGGCTCGTTGCGTGACGGCCGCACCGTCCGAAGTGGACGCTGTCGTCAGGAGCAGCCCCGAACGGACGCTGGCCACCTTGTAGGTCCCGTCGGGCTGTTTCGCCGCGGTCCAGCGCTGGTTCGGTCCGCCGGTGCACGTCCACTGGATGACGCGCGCGCCCGCGCCGGTCGCTCCGCCTTCGACGTCGGCGCACAGCTTCGAATGCGTGTTGGTCAGGGTGTAGGAACCGTCGGACTGCTTCGTGAACAGCCACTTCTGGTTCGCGCCCTGGTTCGGTGTCCAGGTGACCAACGGCGTGCCGGTCGACGTCGACGAATCCGGGTCGTCGAGGTTCTTGCCGGACGCGGTCAGGGTGCGGACGCCGTCGAGAGTGCCGGCCCCGGCGTCGGTGAACTTCAGCGTCTGCTCGGCCGCGGTCCGCCCGCCGCCGACGGTGTTCCCGGTGGTGTCGGTCCAGGAGCGCGACGGCGTCGTCTCCGCGAGACGCGACGACTTGCCGGACAGGCCGAGCACGAGCCCGCTGTAGCGGTTCACCAGCCGGAAAGTCGCGGGGTCCACAGTGGACCGGATGACGAACCACTGCTGCCCGACCGTCGAGGACGAGGTGACAGTGGGCTTCGCGCCCCAAGCCCGGCCCGCCTGGACGGCGTCGACACCGAGGAACTGGCCCGTCGCGGCGTTGGTGACGCGATACGAACCGTCGCCGTCGGAGGAGAACTGCCACGCCTCACGGTCGGAGCCGGTCGTGCTCGCGACGGACGTCGTCGCGGTCCCGGTGCCCTGCGCGAGAACCCGGCCGTCACCGAGGCCGATGCGGTACTTGCGCGAAGTGTCCACAGGGGACGGAGCGGGGGTGGACGACGTGATGGTCTGCGTGGTGTATTCGCCGCCCGCGCCGCCGGAGCACGCCACCGCGCAGTACGACCGGAACTGCTTGCCGATGATGGTCGAGTTCGTCTTGTTCGCGGCGTCGACGAACCAGCGGTACCAGGACTGGTTGGTGTAGCTCCCGGTGTCGCCGATCAGCCGCCACTTCTGCGTCGTCAGGTCGTCGGTCACGTAGTAACGCTGAGGGACGACACTGTCCACGGCCTCCGGTGCGCCGATGTAGAGCCCGAGGTGCGCGTTGTAGGCGATGTTCATGATGAACAGATCGGATTTGCGCGGCAGTTGTCCCGCGGCGATCTGCTGGCTGACGTTGCCGGTGTTGGCCGGGTCGTAGTCGTCCGCGACGGGTGTGTAGCCCGTGTCGCCCGCGGCGGACACCGGGACCATGTTGCTCTCGCGGCCGCCGACGCCGGGCTGGGTCCAGCCGCCGTCGAACCACTTCTGCCACGAGCCGGTCGCCATCTTGGCCGAGATCGGCGAACGGGCGACGTGCGCGAGCCCGGTCATCGGGCCACCGGCGCCGGCCTTCGGCACGATGCGCGAGCCGTAGTAGACGTAGAAGTACCCGGAGGCGGTGTCGACGAACAGGCGCGGGTCGCCGTCGCCGTAGTCGAACGTCTGATGCGGGAACGCCGTCGTGTCCCCGCGTTTGGTGCTGTAGGGCGAAGTGATCGCGTGGTCCTTGATGGTCCAGGTCTTGCCCTGGTCCTTCGACACCGCCATGTCGATGGCGTCGTAGTGCGAGAACGAGTACGCGCCGAACGGCTCGGGCGTGAACTCGTTGTGGATCAGGCCGTACCAGTCGCCGGTGTCCGGATCGACCCAGGTGCCGACGAGGTCGCAGAAGTTCCGCTGCGAGTAGCCGGAACCGGCGGGCGGATTCGTGGATTCCTTGCCGGTGGGGCTGTTGTTGCAGCGCCAGGTCGTGTCGTCGTTGCGGTCGGCGGAGTTGGCCGGGTTCACCGCCTTGCTGATCGGGTTCTTGGTGAAGCTGTCGAAATCGCGTCCGCTGTAGAAGTCCCACTCGCGCGGCTGGTCGGCGCCGTAGAGCGCGGCCGCCTGCTGGAAGTAGAACGTGCCGTCCTTGTCGACATAGCTACTCGCCGGGGTGTCGGTGGTCGGGCTGAACGACTTCTTGGCGTCGACGGTGATGGTGTACGTCGCGTCCGGCGATGCGGCGTCGGACGACACCGGTACCACCGTGGTCGCCGCCACGGCCAACGCCGCGGCGCCGAGAAGAGGCAGGGTCCGCATGACTCTCTCCCAAGGGCATTTCGTCCTCTGAATGCGGTAGTTCGTACGTCGAACTACCG
>NZ_JBHXJK010000203.1:0-11019 GCF_042723255.1 Amycolatopsis thailandensis | reverse complement strand
TACCCCTTATAAACCTCGCTCCCCCCCCCCCCCCCCAACACCCCACGCCCGGCAGGGAAAGCGCCTAGCCCGAGGCCAGCAGGTCTTCGGCGGTCCGCGTGTTGATCACCCGGTCCGGCTCGATCCCCAGTTCCGTGGCGCGCACGCAGCCGTAGACCAGCCAGTCCAGCTGCCCCGGCGCGTGCGCGTCGCTGTCGATCGCGAAGTCGCAGCCCAGCTCCACGGCCAGGTTCAGCAGCCGCGTCGGCGGGTCCCGGCGTTCGGGACGCGAGTTGATCTCGACGGCCACGCCGTTGTCCCGGCACGCGGTGAACACCGCCTCCGCGTCGAACTCCGACTCGGGCCGCTTCCCGCGCGCCCCCATCACCAGCCGCCCGGTGCAATGCCCCAGCACCCGGACCCGCGGATGCTGGACGGCGGCGAGCATCCGCGGCGTCATCTCCCTGGCGGGCATCCGCAGCTTCGAATGCACGCTCGCGACGACGAAATCCAGTTGCGCCAGCAGGTCTTCCTCTTGGTCCAGCGTGCCGTCGAGGTGGATGTCGACCTCGATGCCGTGCAGGATCCGGAACGGCGCCATCGTCTCGTTCAGTTCCGCGACGACGTCCATCTGCCGTCGCAGCCGCTCGGGCGAGAGGCCGTTGGCGACGGTCAGCCGCGGCGAATGGTCGGTCAGCACCATCCATTCGTGCCCGAGCGCGCGGGCGGCCTCGGCCATCTCCTCGATCGGGCTTCCGCCATCGGACCAGTCCGAATGGGTGTGGCAGTCGCCGCGCAACGCCGCCCGCATCGGGCCGCCATCGGGCAGCTTCGGCTCGCCGATCTTCTCGAAGTACGCGGGACGACGGCCGGCGAGGACGTCTTCGATGACGGCCGCGGTCGCCTTGCCGATGTTCGGCAACGCGGTCAGCGTGCCCGCCTCGGCGCGTTTGCGCAGGTCGTCCGGCTTGACCTTGGCGATCACCGAAGCCGCCTGACGGAAGGCTCGCACCCGGTAACTCGGCTCGCCCGCGCGCTCCAGCCGGAACGCGATCTCCCTCAACGCCTGCGCCGGTTCCATGGCTACCTGTCTACCCCGTCAGCGACGCGGAGGCAGCTCATGAAGAGCGACATCGCACAACCGACCGTCGCGGATTTCGGCGGTCTGGTACGTGCAGAACGGCTGCCGCCGCCGGTCGGTCGGCGAGCCGGGATTCAGCAGCCGCAGCCCGTTCGGCGTGACGGTGTCCCAGGGGATGTGGCTGTGCCCGAACACGAGGACGTCGGTGTCCGGGAAGCGCTCGTCGCAGCGGCGCTCGCGCCCCTGCTTGCCACCGGTCTCGTGGATGACGGCGAGCCGGACGCCGTCGAGTTCCACCCGCGCGATCTCGGGAAGCCGCGCCCGCAGGTCCGCCCCGTCGTTGTTGCCCCAGACCCCGACGAGCCGCTCGCAGCGGGTCTCGAGTTCGTCGAGCAGGGCGGGGGCGACCCAGTCGCCGGCGTGCACGACGACGTCCGCCGCGTCGACCTCGCGCCAGACCTGTTCCGGCAGCGCCTTGGCGCGCAATGGCAGATGTGTGTCGGCGATGAGCAGCAGACGCGTCATGGGTCTCCGATCGTATCCGAGCCGGACAGTCCGAATCGGACTCCGACCGCCCGCTCGTCCACTCTGGACCTCGTGACCGCGATGATGCGGAATCGCAACGCCTCCGCGCGCGGTGGACCACGCCACCCTCGTGGTACTCCCGGGGTCACGGCGCGTCGTACTCCGAACACATCACGCAAGCCGACGAAGGCTGTGACCTGGATTTTCACGCCAGAGTGAGCGAAAACCCGGAACCTGACACCCGGTGACCACCCGTCGGAGTGACCCGCTCACCCAACCGGGCGAGTTGCAGACCCACAAAACGCCACCCGTATCTTGAACATACGTCCGGAACGTGTGGAAGGCCCGGATGTTCGATCACGACGTCCGGCCTCACCGGACCGTGGAGGGTGGAGAGTTGCCGCAGGAACCGCGCTGGCCCGAGTCCCACGCTGAGCAGACGGACATTCTCCCGGTCGTCACGCCCGGGTTCGCGGAGTCTGCCACGCCTCAGGAGCCCACGCCACCGAAGCGCCGTCGCAGCTACCGCAAGGCCGCCTTCATCGGCGGCGGCGTGTTCGGCCTGCTGGTCGTCGCGTACGCCCTCGACGTGCTGGTCTCCCAGGGCAGCGTCCCCCGCGGCGTCACCGTCGCCGGGGTCGACGTCGGCGGGATGGACCGCACCGCGGCCGAGAAGGAGCTCAGGGGCGGCATCGAGCCGCGGCTGACCCGGCCGGTGAAGGTCGTCGCGGGCGACGCCGAGGAATCGCTGGCGCCGACCAACGCGGGCCTGCGCCTCGACTGGCCCGCCACCCTGGACCAGGCCGGCGACCAGCCGCTGAACCCGTTCACCCGGATCGCGTCGTTCTTCACGACCACCGAGGTCGGCGTCGTCACGCAGACCGACGACGGCAAGCTCACCGGGGCGCTGGAGAACCTGCGCGACAAGGTCGACCGCGACCCGGTCGAGGGCACCGTCCGCTTCGAGGAGACCAAGCCGGTCGCGGTCGAGCCGAAGACCGGGCAGAAGCTCGACGTCGAGGCCGCCAAGAAGACGATCCTGGAGCGCTGGGCCACCGGCGAGCCGCTGACGCTCGCGGTCACCCAGACCCCGGTCAAGGTCTCGGCCGAGGCCGTCCACGCCGCCCTCGACCAGGTCGCGAAGCCCGCCGTGGCGGCGCCGGTGGTCATCAAGGGCGAGGGCAAGGACGCGATCCTCAAGCCCGAGGCCATCGCGACCGCGCTGACCTTCGAACCCGCCGACGGCGGCGTGCTGAACCCGAAGGTCGACAACAACAAGATCATCGAGGCGGCCGGCCCGCAACTGAAGTCCACCGAGAAGGAGGGCAAGGACGCGCAGATCGTCTTCGAAGGCGGCAAGCCGACCGTCCAGCCCTCCGAGGACGCCAACGTCGTCGACTGGGAGCCGAGCCTCAAGCCGGCGCTCGACGTGCTCAAGCGCACCGGGACCCGCGAGCTGCCGGTGACCTACAAGAAGACCCCGGCCAAGGTGACCACCGAGCAGGCCAACCAGCTCGGCATCAAGGAGGTCGTCAGCGAGTTCAAGACCTCCGGTTTCGCCGCCGATTCGGGGACGAACATCCGGGTCGTGGCGCAGAAGGTCAACGGCGCCATCGTGAAGCCGAACGAGACGTTCAGCCTCAACGGGTTCACCGGGCCGCGCGGCGCGGCGCAGGGCTACGTCGAGGCCGGTGTCATCAAGGACGGCGCGCCCGGCCGCGAGGTCGGCGGCGGGATCTCGCAGTTCGCGACCACGCTGTACAACGCCTCGTACTTCGCCGGCATGAAGGACACCGAGCACAAGGAACACAGCTACTACATCAGCCGTTACCCCGCCGCGCGCGAGGCGACCGTGTTCCAGAACCACAACGGCGGCAGCGTGATCGACCTGAAGTTCACCAACGACGGTGACACCGGCGTCGCGATCCAGACCATCTGGACACCGTCGGACATCACGATCCGCCTGTGGGGCACCAAGAAGTACACCGTCGAGTCGATCCCCGGCGGCCGCAGCAACCCGTCCGACCCGCCCACCAAGCCCGGCCCGGCCGAGAACTGCAAGCCCAGCAACGGCGCGCCCGGCTTCACCACTTCGGACACCCGGGTGATCAAGGACGTCGCGAGCGGCCGCGAGGTCCGGCGCCACACCCGGAACGTGCACTACAACCCGCAGCCGAAGATCACCTGCGGCACGGAGTAACCACCCTCCGGGACCCCGCAAGTACGTGAAGGCCCCCTTCATTGCGCTAGACGCAGTGAAGGGGGCCTTCACGTACTTCGAGGGTTCACCGCACGCGTCCAAAGAGGTACGCTGAGTGACTCACCCGACCGAGTGGGGGTGGCTTGAGTGGACTCCACGGCGACCTTCCGGCAGATCTTCGCGGTCGGCGAACTGCGGGCCATCTGGTTCGCGGAACTCCTGTCGATCCTCGGTGATCAGGTGGCCAGGGTCGCGCTGTCGGTCCTGGTGTTCCAGCGGACCGGTTCGGCGACCTGGCCCGCGCTCACCTACGCGCTCACCTATCTGCCCGACCTGATCGGCGGCCCGCTGCTCGGCGGGCTGGCCGACCGGTTCCCGCGCCGCGCGGTGATGGTCTGCTCCGACGTCGTCCGGGCGATCCTGGTCGCGGTGCTCGCCGTCCCCGGCATCCCGTTGCCCGTACTGGCCGCGGTGCTCGTCGTGGTGCAACTGGCGAACGCGCCGTTCACCGCCGCGCAGGCCGCCGTCCTGCCGTCGGTGCTGAGCGGGGATCAGTACGTGCTCGGTCAGTCCTTGCTGAAGATCACCAACCAGGTCGGCCAGCTGGCCGGGTTCGCCCTTGGCGGCGCCGTGATCGCCGCGATCGGGCCTGGCCGCGGGCTGGCCGTCGACGCGGTGACGTTCGGAATCTCGGCGGTCGTCCTGCGGCTGGGTGTCCGCGCCCGGGCCGCTTCGGGTTCCGGCGGACCGGCGACGTCGACCCTGCGGCGGCTTTCCGCGGGTGCCCGCACGATCTGGCGTGACCGCCGGTTGCGCGCGCTGGTCGGCCTGGCGTGGCTCGCGGGTTTCGTGATCGTTCCGGAGGGTCTCGCCGTGCCCTACGCCGCGGAGATCGGCGGCGGGGCGGCGACGGCGGGCCTGCTGCTCGCGGCGCATCCGGCGGGGATCGTGCTCGGCGTGTTCGTGCTGGGCCGCCTGGTGCGGCCCGAAATCCGGCTGCGGATGGTCGGAGTGCTCGCGCTCGGCGCGATCGTGCCGCTCGCGGCGTTCTGGTTCACCCCGTCGCTCCCCTACGCCGCCGGACTGCTCGTGCTGTCCGGGATGTGCGCCGCCTACCAGGTCACCGCGAGCACCACGTTCATGCGGTTGGTCCCCGACACCGAACGAGGCCAGGCCTTCGGCCTCGCCGGGTCGGGACTCATCGCCGTGCAGGGAGTCGGGCTGATCGCCGGCGGCCTGCTCGTCGGCGTGCTCGGTTCACCCGCGACGACGGTCTCGGTCATCGCATTGGCCGGTCTCGTCGTGGCTGTTCCGGCCACCCGGGCTTGGCGCCACGTGGCCCCACCGCACCCCCTTTAGACCGGAACCCGGTACTCACCAGTTCTGCCCGCGCATAGGGCTCACCCCCTCCGCCACCCGATCCGGTCACGCGTGGTGCACCCACGCCTACCCATACAGCGTAGTGACACCTAGTATCCAACCGATTACGTTCGTCACCGTGGCGCTAACGAATTGGGCGCTGTGGCGGCTACCCAACCGCGGCTTGATCGGCTTCGTCCTCCTGGTGGACGTCGCGGCGATCGCGGGATCCGCCTGGTCTTTTCTCCGGATCCCGTTCACTCCGGGCGACGCGCTCCCCTTCGCGGTCCTGATCACCAGCGTCGTGCTGTACACGGAGCTGTCCCGTCCGGTGGAGCGGGTGCGGGAACGGTTCGCGGGCACGCCGCACATCTCGCTCGACAGCGTCTGGACCTTCTCCGCCGTACTGCTGGTGCACCCCGGGCTGGCCGCGCTCGTCATCGCCCTGTCGTTCTTCTACCGCTGGTTCCGCGGGCAGCCGAACCCCCTGTTCCGGCGGACGTTCTCCACGTCGGCGACAGTGCTCTCCGGCTTCGCGGCCGCCGCCTTCCTCTCCCGGTACGCCGTCCCGTTCGACGAACTCCCGCGCGACCTCTCCTCGTTCTGGTCGGTGGTCGCGGCGGGCGGGGTGTTCATGCTGGTCAACACCGCGTTGATGACGGTCGCGGTGTACTACGGCACGCCGCACGACAAGCTGCGCGACGCGCTGGCGAAGCCCTTCGAGTACGCGCTCGAAGCGGCGACGATCGCGCTCGGCGTCATCGTGGCGTGGGCGCTGCGGGACTGGCCGGTGGTGCTGCTGCTGGTCGTCGGGATCACGCTGGTGCTGCACCGCGGGGTCCTGCTGCGGCAGCTGAAGCGGCAGGCGAGCAGCGACGCCAAGACCGGGCTGCTCAACGCCAAGGCGTGGCGCGAGGCCGCGGCCGACGAACTCGACCGCGGGCGGCGCGCGGGACGGCACACCAGTCTGCTGATGGTCGACGTCGACCGGTTCAAGCTGATCAACGACCGGCACGGGCATCTGGTCGGCGACCGGTATCTGGCGGCGATCGCGGAGACGCTGCGCACCGAGGTGCGCGGTACGGATCTGGTCGGGCGGTTCGGCGGCGAGGAGTTCGTCGTGCTGCTGCCCGGCACGTCCGCCGTGCACGCCCACGCGATCGCGGAACGGATCCGGTCGAGCGTCGCCGCTCGGCACGGTGACCTGCCGGAGCACGTCACCGTGTCGATCGGGCTCGCCGACCGGCCCGGTGTCACCGACCTCGACGCGGTGATCGCCATCGCGGACCGCGCGCTTTACGAGGCGAAGAACACCGGGCGGAACCGGACCTCGGGCTACCAGGTGACCGGCTGACCCCCTCCCCCGGCGCGTGTCATGAGGGGTCCCCTTCGGACACTTTTCGTCCTATGGGGACCCTTCATGACACTTCGCGGAGAGCTACGGAAGCCCGGCGAGCGACTGAGCCAGCGCCTCCTCCGGCAGCTCGTGATCGGAGATGTTCCCCGCCAGATACGCGCCGTAGGCCGGAAGGTCCAGGTGCGCGTGCCCGCACAACGCGGTGAGTATCACCTTCTCCTCCCCGGTTTCCTTGCACCGCAACGCTTCCTGGATACAAGCGGCGAGCGCGTGCGTCGGCTCCGGCGCCGGGATGATCCCCTCGGTCCGGGCGAACTGCACACCAGCGGCGAAGCAGTCCTCCTGGCCGATGGCGAGCGCTTCGATGAGGCCGAGTTCGTAGATGTGCGAGATCAGCGGCGACATCCCGTGGTAGCGCAGGCCGCCGGCGTGGATGGGATCGGGGATGAAGTCGTGACCGAGGGTGTGCATCTTCAGCAGCGGCGTCAGCCCGGCGGTGTCCCCGAAGTCGTACGCGTACTTCCCGCGGGTGAGCGTCGGGCAGGCGGCCGGTTCGACGGCGCGGATCACCGGATCCATCCGCCCGGCGAGTTTCTCGCGCAGGAACGGGAAGGCGAGCCCGCCGAAGTTGGAGCCGCCGCCGGTGCAGCCGACGAGGACGTCCGGGGTGTCCCCCGCCAGTTCGAACTGCTTGAGCGCCTCCTCGCCGATGATCGTCTGGTGCAGCAGCACGTGATTGAGCACGCTGCCGAGCGCGTAGCGGGTGTTCTCCGCCTGCGCCGCCTGCTCGACGGCCTCGCTGATCGCGATGCCGAGGCTCCCGGTCGATCCCGGGTCGGCGGCCAGGATCGCGCGGCCGGACGCGGTCAGCTCGGACGGGCTGGGGTGCACCGTCGCGCCGAAGGTCTCCATCATCAGCTTGCGGTACGGCTTCTGGTCGTACGAAGCGCGGACCTGCCACACCTCACACTCGAGCCCGAAAGTGGCGCAGGCGAACGCGAGGGCGCTCCCCCACTGCCCGGCGCCGGTCTCCGTCGTCAGCCTCGTGACGCCTTCGGCCGCGTTGTAGAACGCCTGCGGCACGGCGGTGTTGGGCTTGTGCGAACCGACCGGGCTGACCCCCTCGTACTTGTAGTAGATCCGGGCGGGCGTGCCGAGCGCCTTCTCCAGGCGCCTCGCGCGGAACAGCGGCGACGGACGCCAGAGCCGGTAGACGTCCAGGACCTCTTCGGGGATGTCGACGTAGCGTTCGGTGGTGACCTCTTGGGCGATGAGCGCCTGCGGGAACAGCGGCGCGAGATCGTCCGGGCCGATCGGCTCGCGGGTGCCGGGATGCAGGGGTGGCGGCGGGGGCTCCGGCAGGTCCGGGACGACGTTGTACCACCTGGCCGGCATGTCCGCTTCGTCGAGGATGTACTTGGTCCGCTCCGCCATTGAGCCTCCTCAGTTCCCTCCAACCTAAAGGGACGGACGGCGCGACACCAGGGACGACTACTACGGTGAGGTGATGGGGAATCTCGTACTGCTCGACGCACCGTCCAACCTCGGCCTGCGGCCGCCCGCCGAAGGAGCGGTCCCTGGCTGTCACAAGGCGCCGGGCGCGCTGCGCGACCACGGCCTGCTCACCCGTTTGGGCGCGACCGACGGCGGCGTGGTCACTCCGCCGCGGTACCTGCCCGACTGGTCACCCGGCGGCGGCGTCCGGAACGCCGCCGGTATCGCGACCTACACCGCGGCCCTCGCCGGACGTCTCGCGAAGATCCGCGCGGACGGCGGCTTCCCGGTCGTCCTCGGCGGGGACTGCTCGATCGCGCTCGCCGCGATGCTGACCCTGCGTCGCGAGGGACGCTTCGGCATCGTCTACTTCGACGGTCACGACGACTTCCGGCACCTCGGCAACTCCGACCACGTCGCCAACGTCGGCGGTGAAGCGCTCGCCGTCGTGACCGGCCGCGGCGCGCCGGAACTGGCCGATGTGGACGGCCTTTCGCCTTATGTCCGCGACGAAGACGTCCTCGTGCTGGGCGTCCGCGGGGAGGACTCCGCCGAGGTGCGGGAAGCCGGGATCCGTGTCGTGACCAGCCAAGAGATCATGGCGTCCGGCACCGGCGACGCGCTCGCCGCCGCCCGCGAGATCTTCGCGCCGCTGGACGGCTTCTGGATCCACATCGACATCGACACCCTCGACCCGGAGTTCGTGTCCGCTGTGGACAGTCCGGACCCCGGTGGGCTCAGTCCGGACAAGCTCGTCGAACTGCTGCGCGGCCTCGTCGCGATCCCCGGCGCCGCCGGGCTGGAACTGACCATCTTCGATCCCGACCTCGACCCCGACGGAACTCAGGCAGCCCTGGTGGCGGATTGCCTCGTACGCGCGCTGGAAGGAACCCGATGACCCAGGTGACCGTCGCCGACGGCTCGTTCGACGCCCCGCTCTGGCTGCCCGAATCCGGCTCCGGCCCGGGGCTGGTACTGATCCAGGAGATCTTCGGCCTCGACGACTACCTCAAGTCCGTCGCCGCCGACCTGGCCGCGCTCGGCTACGTCGTCGCCGTGCCCGAACTGTTCTGGCGGATCGCTCCCGGCTGGTCGGCCACGCACGACGAAGCCGGTATTTCGGCGTCGATGGCGGTCTCCGGCGAACTCGACCCGGCGCGCGCCGTCTCCGACGTGCTCGCGACCCTGGCGATGCTGCGCTCCCTGCCCGAAACCGATGGGCGCGCGGGTGTCTTCGGCTTCTGTCTCGGCGGCTCGATGGCGTACGCCGCGGCCGCCGAGGGTGCTCCGGATGTCGCGGTTTCGTACTACGGGTCCCGGGTTCCGGAGCAGCTTCCGTTGCTGGACAAGATCACCTGCCCGATCCAGTTCCAGTTCGGGGGCGCCGATCCCTACATTCCTGTCGAGGGAGTGCGTCGCCTGGCCGACGCTGTCGCGTCTCATGACGGTGCGGAAATCCACGTCCACGAGGGCGCGGGGCACGCGTTCCACAACCACGTGGCGCCGATGTTCCACCAGCCGGAGCCGGCCGCGGCGGCCTGGGCATTGACGCTGGAGTTCCTGCGGCGGGTCTTCCCGGCTTGAGTGGGTCGGTGCGCCGGAATATGTCGGTGCCTCCGGGTAGTTTCCCCACCATGGCCACATTGGTGAGTTTTCACGCCCACCCCGACGACGAGTGCATCGTCGCGGGCGGCGTCATGCGCAAGGCCTTCGAGGAAGGCCACCGGGTCGTGCTCGTGGTCGCGACCAGGGGTGAGGTCGGCGAGGTCCAGGACGGGTTCCTCGACGAGGGAGAGGAGTTGTGGCAGCGCCGCGTGCAGGAGACGCACGCTTCCGCCGAGGTCCTGGGGGCCAAGCGCGTGGAGTTCCTGGGGTACACCGACTCCGGCATGATGGGCGAGCCGCGCAACGAGGTGCCCGGCACGTTCTGGCAGGCCGACGTCGAGGAGGCCGCCCAGCGGCTGGCCGAGATCCTGCGCGAGGAGCAGGCAGACGTCCTGACCGTCTACGACGACAACGGCGGCTACGGGCACCCGGACCACATCCAGGTGCACCGCGTCGGCATGCGCGCGGCCGAGCTGGCGGGCACGCCGCGGGTATACGAGGCGACGAGCAACAGTGACGATATGCGCCGCGGTATGGAGGAAGCGGTGCGGGCCGGGGAGATGAAGGCCGAAGACCTCCCCGACTTCGAGGACGGCGCCGAATTCGGCAAGCCGGAAGCGATCCTGACGGCGAGGGTCGACGTCACCGCGTACCTGCCGCACAAGCGGGCCGCGATGCGCGCGCACGCCAGCCAGATCAGCGAGGACTCGTTCTTCCTCGCGATGCCCGACGAGGGTTTCGCGCGGGCGTTCGGCATCGAGTGGTTCATCCGCGCCGGGCAGGGGCCGGGCATCACCGAGACCGACCTGATGGCGGGGCTCTGACCGATGGGCATGTGCGGTGCGTACCTGCGGGTCACCCCCGATGAGCTGCGTGAATTGATCGAGGAGCCCGACCGGTACTGGGACTACGCCGAGAAGGCCGCCGGCACCGAGCGGACGGTCGACGTCGACAAGGCGTGGAACGCGCTGTGGTACCTGGTTGGGCGGGCCGGGTGGAAGATCGACTTCGTACTGGGCGGGACACTGCTGGGGGAAGCCGACAGTGACGGGCCGCCGCGGTACTTCAGCGCGGACGAGGTACGGACGATCTCGGCGGAGCTGACCGGATTCGACAAGCTTTCGGAGGGCGTCGAGCTGTCGGATCTCGAGGCCGAGGGGATCTACCCGTCGATCTGGGACGAGCCCGACGCGCTGGACTACGTGCGGGCCCACTACGACGCGCTCGTCCCCTTCTTCGCCGCCGCCGCGAAGGCCGGGGATCCGGTCGTCACGATCATCACCTGACCTCGGTCGGCCGGGGTGGTCGTAAGTGGCAAATAGGGTTATTGAGGGGTAAGGCAAAGGTGGCGCGTGCCTGGCCTGCCCACCTGCCGGTTTCGGGTGTTGCGAAAGCCACCTTCGCAACGCTCAACGTTGC
>NZ_JBHXJK010000202.1:0-11398 GCF_042723255.1 Amycolatopsis thailandensis | reverse complement strand
ACCTTCAACGTTGCGAACGTGGCTTTCGCAACATCCGGGACCCGGCGGGCGGGTGAGCGCTGTTCACGTTTGTCCCCAAGTTGTCCACAGGGTCACCCACTTGTGGACAACTACCGCCTTCCACCCCCGTTTCCCCAGGTCCCGTCCGGGGGCACCGATACGCTGGGCGCGGGGCCGTCCCCCAGGGATGGGCGGGGGGCTGGGGGTGGGGAGTTGGCGAAGAGTCAGGTGGGGATCAGCGTTTGCGGAGGCCGATCCGGCGCCATGAGCGGCGCCGCGGGCCCCGGGCGTTCTCCCGGTCCTTGTCGGTGAGGGTGCGCGGAGCGCGCGCGACGTGCTGTTCGCCTCGTTGCAGCCGGACCCGCTGAGCGGCACCGGCCACCACACGCCGCAGCGGCGGGCGCAGGCCCAGCCGGCGGCGGCTCGAAGAACGCCGGATCGCGCGCCGTTCCCGCGGCGGCGCCATCCACGCCTCGGGGTGGTTGGCGAGCCAGCGCTGCCGGTACACCGAGTACGGGATGTGCGCCAGGTACAGCACCAGTGCGATCGCCAGCGCCACCAGCGGGAACTGGATGATCGCGGCGGCCAGCAGGCCCACCCCGACCAGCAGCGGCGCGATCGCCTTCGCCGGCGCCTTCACCGTCTTCAGCGAAAGCGTCGGGATCCGGCTGATCAGCAGCGCGGCCACGGCGATCGTCCACACCCATACGACGTACTGGTGCGACCACCAGCCCTGCCCGAACTGAAGTTCCAGGATCAGCGGCAGCATCGCCAGCAGCCCGCCGGCGGGCGCGGGCACGCCCACGAAGAACTCGCCCGCGTACGGCGGCTGCTCGGTGTCCTCGATCAGCGTGTTGAACCGCGCCAGCCGCAGGATCATGCAGACCGCGAAGATCAGCGACGCCACCCAGCCGATCCGCTCGCCCTCGGCGTGCCACACGTACAGCACCAGCGCGGGCGCGACACCGAACGAGATGCCGTCGGACAGCGAGTCGAGCTCCTGCCCCATCTTCGACGTCGCGTCCAGCAGCCGCGCGATCCGGCCGTCCAGGCTGTCGAGCACCGCGGCGATCCCGATCGACGCGATCGCCATCGGATAGTTGCCGATCAGCGCGAACTGCACCGACGACAGGCCGGCGCACAGAGCGAGCACCGTGATGGCGTTCGGCAGCAGCCGCACGCCGGGAGTGGTCACGCGGACCATGGATCAGCCTTCCGGGTGCGGCGCCGTGGGCAGCTCGGCGATCGGCGTCTCGCCGCCGATCGTGCGCTGGCCCTTCGAGACGAGAACCTTGCTGCCCGGGGGCAGGTACAGGTCGACTCGCGAGCCGAAGCGGATGATGCCGTACGTCGCGCCGACGCCGACCTTGTCGCCCTCACGGATTTCGCAAAGGATGCGCCGCGCCACCAGCCCGGCGATCTGCACCACGACGAGCTCGTGGCCGTCTTCGGTGCGCATGAGCACGGAGTTGCGCTCGTTGTCCTCGCTCGCCTTGTCCAGGTCCGCGGACAGGAACTTCCCGGGCCGGTACGCGACCCGTTCGATCACACCCGACGCCGGGATCCGCTGGACGTGCACGTCGAACACCGACAGGAACACGCTCACCCGCATCCGCGGTTCGGCGGACAGCCCCAGCTCGGGCGGCGGCACGGCCTCTTCGATCAGCGAGACCAGACCGTCCGCCGACGCGACCGCGAGGCCGGACTGGGCAGGCGGGACGCGCTTGGGCTCACGGAAGAACGCGGCCGTGGCGGCCGTCGCGAGCGCGCCGACGACGCCGAGGCGCTTGGAGAACTTCCGCAGCACCAGCGTCGCAGCGAGACCGCCGAACACGAACGGCCTGCCGGCCGGGTGCATCGGCGGAACGGTCTCGCGGGCCAGCTTCACGGCGTGCGCGAGGGGATTACCAGTGGCTTCCGGCCGGTTGCCGCTCATTGGTCGGGTTCACCGCAGTTCGTGTCGGGGGGTCGGGACAGGAAGAGCCACCACGCTACCGCCCTGTCCGGGGCCGGGCCGTGGCCTCCCCCGGAAGGGTTTCCCCGGCCCGGGTGGGAGGCACCACATCCCGGTAACGGAAGGTGGAAATAAGCGATAACTCTAGGTAATTGATGCCGATGACCGACCTTGAGGAACCGTGCATGCCCGCCAGTCCGGACCCCGCAGGCGAACGACTCGCCGAGCTGTTCCGAGCCTGGAAGAGGGACATTTCGGCGGCGCCCATGCCGTCACTCGTGGACCCCGTCCGCGCCGCCTCGCTCATCGCCGACGCACGCGCGTCCAGGTGCATATGCCCCCCGACGGCACATGCACCCGGACGCGGCCGCTGGAACTGAGCGAACGTCCCACTCTAGTGCGCCGGACGTCGATGATCACCGGTCGCGAGTAAACCGTTACCAACGGTTACTCCGCTGGTCATCGGCGGTACGAGTCGCTCCTGCCGGAGCCCCGCACCAGGCGCAGCAGGGCGAGCAGCACGATCGCGCCGAGAATGGCGACGCCGAAGCTGGGGAAGTCGAACTCGAAGGACCGCTCGTTGCCCGTCGCCAGCCGGTAGATGAAACCGCCCAGCGCCGCGCCCAGCACGCCGACCAGGATGCTGAACAGGCAGCCGCCCCGGCGGTCCGGGCCGCCCACCACGACGTTGGCAAGCCACCCGGCGATGGCACCGAACACGATCCACGAGAAGAAACCCATACCCCGAGATTACCGACGCGAATGGAGTAGTGCACAAAGGCACTTGTACAAGAACTCTTGTGCAACTACTGTTGTGCGTCATGGCCGACCGTGAGGTACACGAAGTCCACGATTCGAAGGTGCTCGCCGCGATGTCGCATCCGCTGCGGCGCCGCCTGCTCGACGTCCTCCGCCTCGACGGCCCGTGCACGGCGTCCGTGCTCGCCGAGCGGACCGGGCAGGCGGTGGGGAACGTCAGCCACCACCTGAAAGTGCTGGCCGCCGTCGAGCTGGTCGAAGAAGCGCCGGAGCTCGCCAGGGACCGGCGGGAGCGCTGGTGGCGCCGCGCGAGTTACGCGGTTTCCTGGTCACCGTCGGACTTCCCCGACGACCCGGTCGCGGCCGCCGCCGAATCCCTCGCCCTCGAACGCCAGGTTTCCATGGCGCGCCAATGGTTCGCGGAACGCGAGAGCTACCCCGAGGAGTGGCATCGGGCCGCCTTCGCCACCGACAGCTGGGCGAAGATGTCCGTCGCCGAACTGGCCGAACTCGAACAAAAGGTCCACGAGCTGATCAAGTCCTACAGCGGCCGTGAGCTCCCCGACGACGGCCAGGAACGCCGTCCCGTCTTCATCTCCACCCGAGCCGTCCCGGCCCGGCCGTGAGCGTCCGCGAACGCGGCGGATTGCTGCGTTCCCGGGACTTCCGGCTGCTGTGGACCGGCGAGACGACCAGTGTGCTCGGCAGTTCCATCGCCGTCGTCGCGCTGCCGCTCGTCGCGGTGGTCGCGTTGCAGGCGAGCACGTTCGCGGTCGGGCTGCTGACCGCGGCCGCCTGGCTGCCGTGGCTGCTGATCGGCCTGCCCGCCGGCGCCTGGGTCGACCGGCGGCCGAAACGGCCGATCATGCTGGCGTGCAACACCTTCTCCATGCTGGTGTTCCTGAGCGTCCCGGTCGCCGCCTGGTTCGGCCTGCTCACGATGACCCAGTTGCTCGTCGTCGCCTTCGTGGGCGGCGTCGCGAAGGTGTTCTTCAACGTCGCGTACCGCGCATACCTGCCTTCGCTGGTCGACAAGGAACAGCTGCAGGAGGCCAACGAGAAGCTGCAGGGCAGTGAATCCGCCGCGCAGATCGGCGGACCCGGCCTCGCCGGTCTCCTGGCGCAGGGCTTCGGCGCGGTCACCGGGGTGCTCGCCGACGCCGTCAGCTTCGGGATTTCCGTGCTGTGCCTGCGATCCATCCGGTATCGCGAACCCGCGCGCCCGGCCGGGCCGCGTTCGCGGCTGCGGGACGAGATCCGCGAGGGCCTCGCGTTCGTCGTCCACGACCGATATTTGCGCGTCTTCGCGGTCTTCGGCGCGGTCTCGAACGTCGCTCTCATGGGCTACCAGTCGATCGAGGTCGTGTTCCTCGCCCGCGACCTCGGAGTGGGACCGGGGGCCGTCGGGCTGGTCCTCGCGCTCGTCGGCGCGGGCGGCGTCTTCGGCGCCGCGCTGTCGGGCAAACTCGCCGCGCGGATCGGCACCGCCCGCGCTTTCGTGCTCTGCGAAGGCTTCGGGGCACTGATGATGCTGCTGGGCCCGCTGGCGAACGGCGGCTGGGGGCTCGCCTTCTTCGTCGTCGCCGGGTTCGCGCTCAGCGCCGGGGTCGTCGGCTCGAACGTCCTCAACGCCACCTTCAAGCAGCGCTATGTCCCGGCGGAGATGTTCGGCCGGGTCACCGCGAGCATGTCCGTGCTGAGCTTCGGCGCGATCGCGCTCGGCGGCCTGCTCGGCGGCTTCCTCGGGGAGGTCGCGGGCGTGCGGCAGACGCTGGGTCTGATGGCCGGGCTGGAGGTCGTCGCCGTCTTCGCCCTGCTCTTCACCCCGATCGGCCGCCGCCGCGACTTCCCCTCGGATCGCGTTTAGCCCGCTAAACGCAGGTCAGAGCAGGAGGACGGTCACCTCGTCGCCCTGCTCGGCCGAGTCGACGTCCTCCGGCAGCACGATCAGGCAGTTCGCCTGCGTGAACGACGCCAGCAGATGCGACCCCGGCCCGCCGCGCGGTCCGACGATCCCGGTGACCTCGCCCTCGGAATGCGTGTAGAAGCCCCGCCGGAACTGACGCCGTCCGGCGGGGGACTTCATCGCCTCGGTCAGCCGGGCCCGCACCCGCTGCCGGTCGACGCCCGTATGTCCCATCGCCGACAGCAACGCCGGCCGCAGGAACGCTTCGAACGAGACGAGCACGCTCACCGGGTTCCCCGGCAGCGTCACCACCGGCACACCGTTCCAGCGTCCGCAGCCCTGCGGCCCGCCCGGCTGCATCGCGATCTTCCGGAACTCCACGCCCTGCCCGGTCAGTGCGTCCTTCACCACTTCGTACGCGCCCGCGCTCACGCCGCCCGAGGTCACCAGCAGATCCACGTCCGCCAGCCGCGGCTCGATCACCGCGCGGAACTCGTCCACGTCGTCGACGACACTGCGCACGACCTCGGCCTCGCAGCCGAGCGCGCGGATCGCGGACGCCAGCATGATGCTGTTCGACTCGTAGATCTGCCCGTGCCGCAAGGGTTCCGGCGCGTCGACGAGTTCGGTCCCGGTGGACACGACGAGCACCTTCAACGGCCTGAACACGGGCACCTCGGCGAGCCCGACGGCCGCCGCGAGGCCCAGTTGCGCCGGGCCCAGCACCGTCCCCGCCGAAAGCGCCACCGTGCCCTCGACGACGTCTTCGCCCCGATGCCGGATGTGCGCGTCCGGGACGGCCGTCCTGAGAATCCGGACGTCCGTCACGCCGCCGTCCGTGTGCTCCACCATCACCACCGCGTCGGCGCCGGGCGGCAGCGGGGCACCGGTCATGATCCGGTGCGCGGTACCCGGCTCCAGTTTCGCGATCTCGATCCGGCCCGCGGGGATGTCGTCGGCGACCGGCAGCGTCACCGGGACTTCCGCGACATCCTCGGCGCGGACGGCGTAACCGTCCATCGCGGAGTTGTCGAAGGGAGGCAGCGAAACCCCCGCGAGGACGTCCTCGGCCAGGACGAGCCCGGCGGCGGAGGCGAGCGGGAGGCTGATGACAGGGGCGTTTCCGAGCAGGCCGGTGACGGTCTCACGGTGGGCGTCGACGGAGATCACCGGACCATCCTCCCGCCTCGGGCCCCGCATGCAAGACTCTGCGCGTCACGACGAACCACCCGGGGAGAAGAAGACATGCAGGTTCAGATCCGTCACCAGCCATCGTTCGCGGTGGCGAGGCTCATGCTCGCGCCCGGGGAACCGGCGCAGGTCGAGTCCGGCGCGATGATGGCGACGAGCTATGGCGTGCAGGTCCAGTCCCAGGCGCAGGGCGGCATCATGAAGGGCCTCGGCCGCGCATTCCTCTCCGGTGAGTCCTTCTTCATCTCCACCTACACCGCCCCGCAGAACGGCGGCTGGGTCGACGTCGCCGCGAACCTGCCGGGCGACATGCAGGTCATCAACCTCGACGGCCGCACCGGCTGGTGCGTCACCCGCGGCTCGTGGCTCGCGTCCTCCCACAGCGTGCAGACCGAGACCAAATGGGGCGGGCTCAAGAACCTCGTCGGCGGCGAGGGCGGCTTCCTCACCCACGCGACGGGACAGGGCCCGCTGGTCGTGGCCTGCTACGGCGCGCTGGAGACGGTCACCCTCCAGCAGGGCGAGGTGATCACCATCGACACCGGGCACGTCGTCGCGTTCGCCGACACCGTCCAGTACCAGATCCGCAAGGTCGCCACCGGCGTCATCCAGTCGATGAAGAGCGGTGAAGGCCTCGTCTTCGACTTCGCCGGGCCGGGCCAGCTGCTCACCCAGACCCGCAACCCGTCGGCGCTGTCCGCCTGGGTGATCGCCCAGGTCCCCGCCCGCTGAGCGCATGCGCGTCCAGACGAGGCACACCCCGAACTTCGGGGTCGCACGCGTGCTGCTGTCCCCCGGCGAGGCCGTCCAGGCCGCCGGGGACACCATGCTGGCCAGCAGTTTCGGCATCACCGAAACCGTGCCCGCGCGCGGCGGCTCCCGGGCGGGCAAGGCGGCCCCGTCGGTGTTCAACGCGCCCGAGGGCGGCGGATGGATCGACTTCGCGCCGCTGACCGCCGGGGACGTCTACCCGCTGGAATTCACCGGCGGCGCGGGCTGGTGCGTGAGCCGGGACGCGATCCTCGCCCGGCCGGCGACCATCCGGCAGGACCCCGGCTGGGCGCCGCTGCAAAAGCTCTTCGGCGCCGACTCCGGCTTCCTGGAGCACTACAGCGGAAGCGGTCCGCTCGTACTGGCCGCGCAAGGCCCCGTCGACGCCTTCGAGCTCACCGCGGGCGAGCTCGTCACGGTGCGCCCGGACTTCCTGCTGGCGTATCCGGACACCGTGCAGTGCCGTCTCCGCGCCGTCGACCAGTCCGGACCGCAGTCGGTCCGCACCGGCGAAGGGCTCGCGCTCGACTTCGCAGGACCAGGACGCGTCCTCGTGCAAGCGCGCAATAGGCGGCTTTCTCGCGGGTGACCTTGGGACGAATTGAGCATTGCCGACGCCGGTAATTCGGGTAGCGTGAACTGCACTTCAAACCGCCGTCCGGGGCAGACGAGGGCGGCGGGTCCCGTGCTGAGGGAGGGCGCCGTGGCAGTCGGCACCGTCAAGTGGTTCAACTCGGAAAAGGGCTACGGATTCATCGAATCCACTGAAGGGCCCGACGTCTTCGTCCACTACTCGGCCATTCAGGCCGATGGATTCCGGACGCTCGACGAGGGGGATCGCGTGGAATTCGAAGTCCAATCCGGCCGCGACGGGCGGAGTCAAGCCGCGGACGTACGCAAGGTCTCATAAGAGGACTTCGGGCGACCCCCGGCGGCCCTCGGAACTGGCGCGTTAGGCTGCGCTGCGTGACAGGCGATGAGTCGGGGGACCTGACCGGTCGCCGGCTGGGCAACTACCGCATCGACGGTGTGCTCGGCAAGGGCGGCATGAGCGTGACCTACAAGGCCACGGACGTGCGGCTCGGACGCAAGGTGGCACTGAAGGTCATCGGTGATCACCTCGGGGCCGACGCCGAGTTCCGCGAGCGCTTCGTCGACGAAGCGCGGAACACGTCCGCGATCGACCATGCCAACGTCGTGCCCTTGTACGACTTCGGCGAGCTCGAAGGCATGCTCTACATCGCCATGCGGATGGTCGACGGCGGGGACCTCGCCGGGCTGATCTCCGGCGGCCCGATCGCGCCCGCTCGCGCCCTGACCATGCTCGACCAGGTCGCCGACGCGCTCGACACCCTGCACAACCGGGGTCTCGTGCACCTCGACGTCAAACCCGCCAACGTCCTGGTCACCAGCAAGGAGACCTCGCGCGAGCACGTCTACGTCGCCGACTTCGGCCTGACCCGCCGCGGCGCCACCGGTCACCGGACCCGCGGCGGCGACTTCCTCGGCTCGCCGACGTACGCGGCCCCCGAGCACCTGCGCGGCGAGCCGCTCGACGGCCGCACCGACCAGTACGCGCTCACCTGTGTCCTCTACGCCTGCCTGACCGGCAGCCCGCCCTTCAAGGGCGACGTGCAGACCGTCATCAAGGGGCATCTGAACGGCGAGCCCCCGGCCATCTCGCGGATCGTCGGCCTCCCCGCCGGGATCGACGAGGTCGTCCGGAAGGGAATGGCGAAGAATCCCGCCGATCGCTACCCGAACTGTGTTGAGATGATCGCGGCCGCCAGGCATGCCCTGGGTCCGCTCGCGACTTCGAACGAGCCTCCGGGCCCGCCCGGGCAGGCGGCGGCCGCGACCGTCCAGCAGGCGGTACCGCCACGGCAGAACACGCCGCCACAGGGAGAGGGGGGCCCCGTGCACCCGTACGGAGGACAGCAGCCCGGCTACGGCCAGCAGGGGCCGGGACCGCAGGGCCCCCCGCCGCAAGGCCTGCCGCCGCAGGGGCCGCCCCCCGGCTACGGCCCGCCGCCGCAGCAGGGTGGCTTCCAGCAGGGCGGTTACCAGCAGGGGCCGCCTCCGGGCTACGGCCCGCCGCCGCAGCAAGGCGGCTTCCAGCAGCAGGGTGGCTTCCAGCAGGGGCCGCCCCCGGGCTACGGCCCGCCGCCGCACCAGCAGCAGGGCGGGTTCCAGCAGCAGCCCAAGAAGGGCGGCGGCGCCAAGTGGATCTGGATCATCGTCGGCGTCCTCGTGGTCGCGGGCGCGATCGTCGCCGCGATCTTCATCTTCGGTGACTCGAACAGCGGCAACGGACCGCAGACCACCGCGCCGAACATCCCGGTCGGTCCCGGCAACTCGCAGTCGCAGGCCCCGGGGTCCTCGGCGAAGGCTCCGCCGACGTCGATCTCGATCAAGCCGAGCAACTGAGACGGAGGGCTGAAGGACGCTTTCACCGCATGCGATGTGGTGAAAGCGTCCTTCGCCGCGTCTGATTAGGGGAAAGTCCCCTTCAGCTACCGCACCGCTCTGACCTGCGGTTCTTGCACTCGACCCTGGAGAGTGCTAAACACGACATTGGCACTCGACGCCGTCGAGTGCCAGGCGGAGCGGTCACCGACCGCACGCCTGAAGGTCGGGACGGTGAGGCCGCACCCTGAGAAGGGTGGGTCGTCCGTCGCGGGCACCGAGCCTGGCCGAGGAAGAGTCCTGCCGCCGCGCTGTAGTAGTAGGCGTGCGGCGGCGCCCAATACCGGAGGACCACACCGCAATGGCCAAACTGATCGCGTTCGACGAGGACGCCCGCCGCGGTCTTGAGCGCGGCTTGAACACCCTCGCCGAAGCCGTCAAGGTGACCCTCGGCCCGCGGGGCCGGAACGTCGTGCTCGAAAAGAAGTGGGGCGCGCCGACGATCACCAACGACGGTGTCTCCATCGCCAAGGAGATCGAGCTCGAGGACCCGTGGGAGAAGATCGGGGCCGAGCTCGTCAAGGAAGTTGCCAAGAAGACCGACGACGTCGCGGGTGACGGCACCACCACCGCCACCGTGCTCGCCCAGGCTCTCGTCCGCGAGGGTCTGCGCAACGTCGCCGCCGGGGCCGACCCCATCAGCCTGAAGCGCGGCATCGAGGCGGCCGTCGAGGCCATCACCGAGCAGCTGCACAAGGCCGCCGTCCAGATCGAGACCAAGGAGCAGATCGCCGCCACCGCGTCGATCTCCGCCGCGGACCGCACCATCGGCGAGCTCATCGCCGAGGCGCTGGACAAGGTCGGCAAGGAAGGCGTCGTCACCGTCGAGGAGAGCAACACCTTCGGGCTCGAGCTGGAGCTCACCGAGGGCATGCGCTTCGACAAGGGCTACATCTCCGGTTACTTCGTGACCGACCCGGAGCGTCAGGAAGCCGAGCTCGAGGACCCGTACGTCCTGCTCTTCGGTTCCAAGATCTCCACCGTCAAGGACGTCCTGCCGCTGCTGGAGAAGGTCATCCAGTCCGGCAAGCCGCTGCTGATCATCGCCGAGGACGTCGAGGGCGAGGCCCTGGCCACCCTGATCGTCAACAAGATGCGCGGCACCTTCAAGTCCGTCGCCGTCAAGGCCCCGGGCTTCGGTGACCGCCGCAAGGCGATCCTGCAGGACATCGCGATCCTGACCGGTGGCCAGGTCATCTCCGAGGACGTCGGCCTCAAGCTGGAGAACGCGGACCTTTCCCTGCTGGGCAAGGCGCGCAAGGCCGTCATCACCAAGGACGAGACCACCATCGTCGAGGGTGCGGGCGACGCCGACCAGATCCAGGGTCGCGTCAACCAGATCCGCGCCGAGATCGACAACTCGGACTCGGACTACGACCGCGAGAAGCTCCAGGAGCGTCTGGCGAAGCTGGCCGGCGGCGTGGCCGTCATCAAGGCCGGTGCCGCCACCGAGGTCGAGCTGAAGGAGCGCAAGCACCGCATCGAGGACGCGGTGCGCAACGCCAAGGCCGCCGTCGAAGAGGGCATCGTCGCCGGTGGTGGCGTCGCTCTCATCCAGGCCGCCGAGGCTGCCTTCGCCGGTCTGAAGCTCGAGGGCGACGAGGCCACTGGTGCCAACATCGTCAAGGTCGCCGTCGAGGCGCCGCTCAAGCAGATCGCGATCAACGCCGGCCTCGAAGGCGGCGTCGTGGCGGAGAAGGTCAAGTCCCTCCCGCAGGGTCACGGCCTCAACGCCGCCACCGGTGTCTACGAGGACCTGCTCGCCGCCGGCGTGCCGGACCCCACGAAGGTCACCCGCTCCGCGCTGCAGAACGCCGCTTCCATCGCGGCGCTGTTCCTGACCACCGAAGCCGTCGTGGCGGACAAGCCGGAGAAGGCCTCGGCCGCTCCCGCCGACCCGTCCGGTGGCATGGGCGGCATGGACTTCTGAGTTCGAGCCCGTAACACCGGAAAGCCCGGACGCGCCTCGCGCGTCCGGGCTTTTCCTTTGCCGGGAAGGCGGGAAGGGCAGCGATGGGGAACAAGGACCGGGAACATGACACCCTTGCCCTGCCCCTCAATAGAACCAACCGTCTCTCGGCTTACCTGCTGTCGGGTGTGACCGGAGGGACGACACACGTGATCAGATGGACGACACGTGTGTCCAGACGGACGACTCGCGGCGAACCCCTGGCCGCGCGCGAGTCACGTGTCTGATCACGCGAGTCACGCCTTCCGGCCCGCTCGCACTGTGGTCGTGAGTGGCGATTCGGGTTGTTGAGGGGTAAGGCAAATGTGGCGTGTTGTGTCGCTCGTCCGTACGTCGGCCTCGGGTGTCGCGAAAGCCACTTTCGGGACATCAGGTGTCCTGA
>NZ_JBHXJK010000201.1:0-11580 GCF_042723255.1 Amycolatopsis thailandensis | reverse complement strand
GTCCTCTGGATGCGGTACTTGCGCGTGCAACTACCGCATCCAGAGGACGAAACGCAGGGGCCCAGGGCGGCGAGCAAGGATCGCGTTTAGCCCGCTAAACGCAGGTCAGGCGCGCACGGTCTCCAGCACCAAAGGCGCAGGCGCCGGAGCCGAGGCGCCGACAGCGTAGGCGCCTTCGAGCGCGGCGAGAGCCGACGGGACGGCGTCCGGAGTGTCGGTGTGCAGCTCCAGCAGCGGCTGCCCGGCCGACACCGTGTCGCCCGGCTTCGCCAGGCACAGCACGCCGGCCGCGGCCTGCACCGGATCCTCCTTGCGCGCCCGCCCGGCCCCGAGCCGCCAAGCTGCGACGCCGACCGAATACGCGTCCAGCGAAGCCAAGACGCCGGATGAAGGCGCCGGAACGACATGGACGTGCCGAGGCTGCGGAAGAGCGGCCTCCGGATCCCCGCCCTGAGCGGCGATCATCCGGCACCAAGTCTCGTAAGCGCGACCAGACGCCAACACCGCCGCCGGGTCCACATCGGACAGCCCGGCCAGCGCCAGCATCTCCCGCGCCAAAGCCACCGTCAGCTCGACGACGTCCGAAGGGCCGCCGCCGCGCAGCACCTCGACCGACTCCGCGATCTCGATCGCGTTCCCGACGGCGTGCCCCAACGGCACGTTCATGTCCGTGATCAGCGCCGTCGTCGCGACGCCGTGCGCGGTCCCGATCTCCACCAGCGTCCGCGCGAGCTCCCGCGCCTGCGGAAGCGTCTTCATGAACGCGCCCGAACCGGTCTTCACGTCGAGGACCAGCCCGGCCGAACCCTCGGCGATCTTCTTGCTCATGATCGAGCTCGCGATCAGCGGGATCGACTCCACCGTCGACGTCACGTCTCGCAGCGCGTACAGCTTCTTGTCCGCGGGAGCCAGCCCGGACGTCGCCGCGCAGACCACCGCGCCGACCTCGTCGAGCTGCCGGACGATCTCCGATGTCGACAAAGCGGCACGCCAGCCCGGGATCGACTCCAGTTTGTCCAGCGTCCCGCCGGTGTGCCCGAGCCCGCGCCCGGACAGCTGCGGCACGGCAGCACCGCAGGCCGCGACGAGCGGCGCCAGCGGCAGCGTGATCTTGTCGCCGACCCCGCCCGTCGAATGCTTGTCGATCGTCGGACGGCTGACCTTCAGGTCCAGCCGCTCCCCCGATTCGATCATCGCGCCGGTCCAGCGCGCGATCTCGCCGGAATCCATCCCCCGCAGGAAGATGGCCATCGCGAGCGCGGCCATCTGCTCCTCGGCGATGTCGCCGCGCGTGTACGCGTCGATCGTCCAGTCGATCTGCTCGTCGGACAGCCGTCCACCGTCCCGCTTCGCGCGGATGACGTCGACGGCGGCGAACGCGCTCATGGCAGATCGTCCGGTCCGAAAGCGTCCGGCAGTACCGAGGACATCGGCAGGATGCCGCTCGGGGTGTCCACCAGGCAGTCGGAACCGCCGTGCTCGAACAGGATCTGACGACAACGCCCGCACGGCATCAGCAGATCACCGGCGCCACTGCGGCACGCGACGGCGACGAGCTTGCCGCCGCCGGTCAGCCGCAGCTGCCCCGCCATCGTGCATTCCGCGCACATCCCCAAGCCGTACGAAGCGTTTTCGACGTTGCAGCCGACGACGATCCGGCCGTCGTCCACCACGGCCGCGACACCGACGTGCAGACCCGAGTACGGCGCGTACGCCGACTTCGCCGCTTCGACAGCCTGAGCCCGCAGGGCTTCCCAGTCGTACTCAGCCATGTCAGTCCTCACCTCGTCGGTACAGCGCGCCGTCGGCCTTGGGCGGCCGCAGCCGCTGCGAAGCCACCGCCAGCACGATCAGCGTCACGAAGTGCGCCGTGTACGGGATGAGGTCGCTGGGCAGGTCGTCGTTGGTCCAGTAGATCGCGTACAGCGCGCCGGCGCCGACGACACCGAGCGCGGCGGCGATCCACTGACGGCGGAACAGCTGCACGGCCACGATCACGGCCAGCAGGATCACCGCGCCGTAGAGCAGCGCGAGCACCGCGGAACCGCCACCGGCGAGCTGGAGACCGTCCGCGTACCCGAACAACGCCGCGCCGCCGAGCAGGCCACCCGGCCGCCAGTTGCCGAAGATCATCGCCGCGAGGCCGATGTACCCGCGGTTGTTGGTCTGGTTCTCCAGGTAGTCCGCGCCACCGGCGAGCAGCACGAGCGACGCGCCACCCATCCCGGCGAGCCCGCCGGAGATGATCATGGCGACGTACTTGTGCAGGTAGACGTTCACACCGAGGGACTCTGCCGCGACCGGGTTCTCACCGCAGGACCGCAGCCGCAGGCCGAACCGCGTTCGCCACAGCACCAGGTAGCTGATCGGGACCAGCGCGATCGCGATCATCGTCAGCGGCGCGACCTCGGTGACCAGGCCGTTGAGGATCCCGGCCAGGTCGGAGATGAAGACCCGCTGCATCTTTTCCAGGTCCGACAACCAGTCCGAGAGGAACGTCGCCGAATAGGTGTCGAACTTCGGGACCGGCGGCGACTGGCGCGGGTTCCCCGAAAGCGGGGTGAACACCAGGTTCGCCAGGTACTTCGCGACACCGAGACCCAGCAGGTTGATCGCCACACCGGAGACGATGTGGTTGACGTTGAACGTCACCGTCGCGACGGCGTGCAGCAGACCGCCGAGCGCGCCGAACACGACCGCCGAGATCAGCCCGGCCCAGACCCCGCCGTGGTACGCGCCCCACGCGGCACCCCAGGTGCCGAGGATCATCATGCCTTCGAGGCCGATGTTGATCACGCCCGCGCGTTCGGCCCAGAGCCCGCCAAGCGCGCACAGCAGGATCGGCAGGGCCAGCCGCAGCGCGGTGTGCGCGGTGTTGGTCGAGGTCAGCGTGTTGACGCCGGTGGCGTACGACGCGATCGCGAGCACACCGACCGCCAGCAGACCCCAGATGGCGCCCTTGAGCCAGCCGGGGATACGCCGCTTCGGCGGCTTCACCGGCATGGTGGTCCCGCCCGTGTTGGACGAAAGAACATCAGTGCTCACACCGCACCCCCTTCGGACACGCTGGAACCCTTGCCCGCCAGCGCGCGACCCACGCGACGCTGTTCGGCGGCCAGGTCCGCGCGGCGCACGATCTCGTACGCGATGACGACCGACAGCACGATCACACCCTGCATGATCACTGCGATCTCTTTGGACACGTTGATCTGCTCGAGCGACACGGCGGACCGGTCGAGGAACGCCCACAGCAGGGCGCCCAGCGCGATCCCCGCCGGGTGGTTGCGGCCGAGCAGGGCGACCGCGATGCCGGTGAAGCCGTACATCTGGGTCGAGGTGATGCCGTAGGTGAAGTCGCGGCCGAGCAGTTCCGGCATCGCGACCAGACCGGCGACACCGCCGGAAAGCAGCATCGCGATCAGCGTCATCTTCTTGGCGTTGACACCGCCCGCCGCGGCGGCCGTCGTCGATTCGCCGGAGGCCTTCAGCTCGAACCCGAACCGGGTCCGGTTGAGCATGAACCAGTAGGCCGCGCCGATCAGCGCCGCGATGAGCACGAAGCCGAACAGCTCGCCCGACCCGATCGGGATACCGGGGATCCGGCCGGTTTCGGCGATCTCGCGGGTGGCGATGTTGTTGCCGGTCTGCACGCCGAACTGGTCGGCGTTGACCAGGAACGCCACGATGCCGCCGACGATCGCGTTCAGCATGATCGTCGAGATGACCTCGGAAACGCCTCGGGTCACCTTCAGCACCGCGGGGATCGCCGCGTAGAGCATGCCGCTGGCGACCGCGACCAGCAGGATCGCGATCACGTGGATCACCGGCGGCAGCTGCAGCGCCCCGCCGATGATGGCGGTGACGATGGCGGCGAACCGGTACTGGCCCTCGACACCGATGTTGAAGAGGTTCATCTGGAAGCCGATGGCCACGGCGAGCCCGGACAGGTAGTAGACCGTCGCGAGGTTCACCGTGTCGACCGCGGTCGAGCCCTTGAACATCTGGCCGACCATGGTGCCGTAGGCGTCCAGTGGGCTCGCGCCCGAGATGATCAGCGCGATGGCGGTCAGGATGACCGCGAAGACGATCGCGAGCAGAGGCGGCAGCAGCCTCGTACGCCAGGAACTCACGATGCACCTTCTTCGTCGGAGTCTTCGGAAGCACCCGTCATGGCGGAGCCCAGTTGCTGCGGGGTCACGGTCGCGGGGTCGGCCTCGCCGACCAGGCGCCCGCGGAGCATGACCTGGATGGTGTCGGAAAGCCCGATCAGCTCGTCGAGGTCGGCCGAAACCAGCAGGACGGCCAGCCCGGCCGCGCGGGCCTGGCGGATCTGTTCCCAGATCAGCGCCTGCGCGCCGACGTCGACGCCACGCGTCGGATGCGACGCGATCAGCAGGACCGGGTTGCCGGAAAGCTCGCGCCCGACGATCAGCTTCTGCTGATTACCACCGGACAGCGCGGCCGCCGGGACGTCGATCCCCGGGGTGCGGACGTCGTACTCCTCGACGATGCGGCGGGTGTCCTCCCGCGCGCCGTCGATGTCGAGCAACTGTCCTTTCGCGACCGGCTCGCGGGTCTGGTAACCGAGGATCCGGTTGACCCACAAGGGTTGCGTGAGCAGGAGGCTGTGCCTCGTGCGGTCTTCGGCGATGTAACCGATGCCGGCCTCGCGGCGGGCGAGCGTCCCCATCTTGTGCAGTTCGACGACCTCGCCGTCGTCCTCGGTCAGCTCGATCCGGCCGCCGCCCTTGCGCATGCCCATGATCGTCTCGACGAGTTCGGTCTGGCCGTTGCCTTCGACCCCGGCGATCCCGAGCACCTCACCCGCGTGCACGGTGAAGGAGATGTGGTCGAGCACGTTCCGCTCGGAACCCTCGACGGTCAGGCAGACGTCGTCCAGGCGCAGGACCGGCCGGTCGGTCACGGTGGACTCGCGGGTCTCGGGGCTGGGCAGCTCCGTGCCGACCATCATCTCGGCCAGCTGGCGCGAAGTGATCGTCTTCGGATCGGCCGAGCCGACCGTGGTGCCGCGGCGGATCACGGTGACCGTGTCGGCGATCGCACGCACCTCGTCGAGCTTGTGCGAGATGAAGAGGAAGGTGAAGCCGTCCTTCTGCATGGCGCGCACCGTCTCGAACAGCGCGTCGACCTCCTGCGGCACGAGTACCGCGGTGGGCTCGTCGAGGATGATGATCCGCGCGCCGCGGTAGAGCACCTTGACGATCTCCACGCGCTGGCGGTCGGCGACGCCGAGCTCTTCGAGCAGCGCGTCCGGGCGGGCGTGCAGGCCGACCCGTCCGGCGAGTTCCGCCAGCTTCGCCCTGGCCGCGCGGCCGATGCCGTGCAGGTTCTCCGCGCCGAGGAAGACGTTCTCCCCGACGGTGAGGTTGTCGGCCAGCATGAAGTGCTGGTGGACCATCCCGATCCCGGCCTTGATGGCGTCCTGCGGGTTGCGCAGTTTCACCGGTTCGCCGTTGATCGCGATGTCGCCCTCGTCCGGCTGTTGCATGCCGTAGAGGATCTTCATCAGGGTCGATTTGCCCGCGCCGTTCTCGCCGCAGACGGCGTGCACCTCGCCCTTGGTGACGGTGAGGTTGACGTCGGAGTTGGCCACGACACCGGGGAATCGCTTCGTGATCCCGGTCAGCTGCACGGCCGGTTCACCCCGGTCGGGGGCGTCGGTGACCTCGGCCTGGGGAGCGCTCATGAAAAAGCCATCCAGTTCTGGGAGTAAACAGGTGGGGGCTCGGAAGGGGTTACCCTCCCGAGCCCCGCTGCCTGGTAGAGCTTACTTCTGCGGCTTGTCCGAGACGGTGATCGCCCCGGAGACGATCTGCGCCTTGTAGCCGTCGAGGACGTCCTTGATGTCGTCGATCTTGCCACCGGAGGTGGCGTAGCCGACGCCGTCGACCTTGAGGTCGAAGCGCTTCGGCAGCGACGTCAGGTCGCCCTTGGCCAGCGCACGCAGGTAGTCGAACACCGCCACGTCGACGCGCTTGAGCATCGAGGTGATGATGACGTCCTTCGACGCCTCGACCGTCTTCTGGTTGTACTGGTCGGAGTCGACACCGATCGCGAGCGCGTTGCCCGACTTCGCGGCCTCGAAGACACCCTTACCGGAGGCGCCGGCCGCGTGGTAGATCACGTCCGCGCCCTTGGAGATCTGGGCGTTGGCCTTGGCGTTGCCCTTCGGCGGGTCCTGGAACCCGGAGAAGTCACCGGCCGGGGTGAGGTACTCGTCCTCGATGACGGCCTTGGACGAAGCGGCCTTCACACCCTGCAGGAAGCCGGCCTCGAACTTCTGGATCAGCGGCGTGTTGACGCCACCGACGAAGCCGACGTGGCACTTCTTCGACTTGTAGGCGGCGGCGACGCCGGCCAGGAACGAACCCTGCTCCTCGGCGAAGACCAGTGGGGTGACGTTCGGCGCCTTGACCGAGTCGTCGTCGACGATCGCGAACTGGGTGTTCGGGTACTTCGGCGCGATGGCGCCGACGGCCTTGGCGTAGGCGAAGCCGACCGCGATGACCGGGCTGAAGCCCTGCGACGCGAGCTGGTCGAGGCGCTGCGACTTGGCGGCCTCGTCCTCGGTCGACGCGGCGGTGCTTTCGGTGACCGTGGTGATGCCGAGGTCGGTCTTGGCCTTGTCGGTACCGGCGGCGGCGGAGTCGTTGAACGACGCGTCGCCACGGCCGCCGACGTCGAAGGCCAGCGCGACCTTCAGCTTGCTGCCGTCGACCTTCTCACCGGTCTGCGCGGAGCTGGTGGAGGCGGCGGCAGCGGCGGGCGGCTTGGGCGCCGTCACGCAGCCGGCGGACTGGTCCCCAGAGCTCGCGTTGTTGTTGTTCCCCGCACCCGAATCCTTCGCGCACCCGGCAAGTACCAGTGCACCGGCCATGGCGGCGGCGGCCAGCGCGGTTCCACGCATGCGACGCAACGTGTGTCTCCCTCCCCGCTGATCCAGCGGATGATCCGAAGAAAGCGACCCGGCGACACTGCCGGGTTCGACCGGGAGACGGTACCTAACGGCCGCTTTGCTGCCATAGGAAAGGCACGCTACGTAACACAAACGTTTACTCATGAGTCGTAATTGCGACGAATGGAGTACTCACGGTGATCGTGACGGAGCAATCGGGACCGCTTGCCTGGCGCCCGTCGCGCGAAAACCGGCCGATCCGAGGCGTCATCGGCGGAAGCGGAGCAGCGCCTGGCGCGCCCACCGTTGCCACTACCCACAGTGAACAATCCCGGCGAGCTCTCGACCAGGCGATCGGCCACTATCCGGTGAGATATTCACCAAGTATAGACGCTCCTTGTTGCCGAGTGTTAGACCGGATTCGCAGCATCTGTCTCACACCCGGGGAGGGGTACATGAGCATCAAACGAAGCAAGATCACCAGGATCGTCACCGTGGCTTCCTTGGCCGCGGTCATGACATCGACGCACCTGGGTGTCGCGTCCGCCACGACACAAGCGGATCGCGTCGCCTGCAACGGCCCTGGAACGGACATGAACAAGGTGACCGTGTTCGCCGACAGTCTCAACGGCTGGTGCATCAGCGGCGAGGGCGTCTACGACTTCGCCCCGGTCAGGCTGGACAACATCCACAGTATCTGCGCAGGCGACCACAACATCGTCGTGAACTACGTGTCGACGGGCCCGAACGATCCGAACGTCTACACGAACACCTTGGCCTTGTACGAATGCGAGTCGTTCTCGCCCGACTTGTGGGCCGTGACCAAGGTGACGCGAAACCTGCCCTGAGCGAGCACGCCGAGGCCGGGAGATCCCTGGTGGGCCGCGTCGATACCCCGGTGTCGACGCGGCCCACCGGCATGGGTCCACAGTGGACGAACCGGTGAGTTACCGGCCCGCGTCACCCCATCGTGCGAGGCCCCCGATGTCTGGTCCATCACACAGAGGAACCCGGAGGTGAGCCCACCGTGAGGTGCGGGTCTAGCATCCTTTTATCCACGCTCGATGACCATGATCTCGGCACCGTCGCCGGAGCCGTCCCCAGGTGGACGTCCCGGCGGCAGGCGCGGAAACCAGCGGTCAGCGGGCCCAAGCCATGACGTTGGAGGCCGTTCACCGATGTCCACCACGGCTAGCGCCGCCGCAGAGGCGACCGCAAGCGATCGGGCGGGTGCCTCACGCCGGCAAGGGACGTTCTACCGGGGAGACCCCGGTATGTGGTCCTGGGTGCTGCACCGCATCACCGGCGTGCTGACATTCTTCTTCCTCTTCGTGCACGTGCTCGACACCGCGCTCGTGCGTGTGTCGCCCGACACGTACAACGAGGTCATCGAGACCTACAAGACCCCGCTGGTCAACCTCCTCGAGGTCGGCCTCGTCGGCGCGGTGCTGTTCCACGCGCTCAACGGCATCCGGGTCATGCTGGTCGACTTCTGGGAGAAGGGTCCCAAGTTCCAGAAGCCGATGCTCTGGACGATCCTGGCCATCTGGGTCGTGGTGATGATTCCGGGCGCCTTCTTCATGATGAAGCGCACCGTCGAGACGCTGTTCGGGGGTAACTGACCATGGCTGAACTCGCTCTCGAGCGCCCGCGCGCCCCGAAGCGCGCCGCCGCCCGCCGCAGCAACTTCGAGCTCTACAGCTGGCTGTTCATGCGCATCTCGGGCCTCGCCCTGATCGTGCTGGTGCTCGGCCACCTGTTCATCATGAACATCCTCGACGGCGGCGTGCACCGCATCAACTGGGGCTTCGTCGCCGGCCGCTGGGCCTCGCCGTTCTGGCAGTTCTGGGACCTGTCGATGCTGTGGCTCGCCGAGATCCACGGCGGCAACGGGCTGCGCACGATCATCGACGACTACGCCCGCAAGGACACCACCCGGTTCTGGCTGAAGATCGTGCTCTACGTCTCGATGGTGCTGATCCTCGCCGTCGGCACGATGGTGATCTTCACCTTCGACCCAGGTATCTCGGCCAACTGACGCCCACCACACGTTAAGCGGAGTCCTCCATGCAGTTCCACAAGTACGACGTGGTGATCGTCGGCGCCGGTGGCGCCGGCATGCGCGCGGCCATCGAGTCCGGCCAGCGTGCCCGCACCGCGGTCCTCACCAAGCTCTACCCGACGCGTTCGCACACCGGCGCGGCGCAGGGCGGCATGTGCGCCGCGCTGGCGAACGTCGAAGAGGACAACTGGGAGTGGCACACCTTCGACACGATCAAGGGCGGCGACTACCTGGTCGACCAGGACGCCGCCGAGATCATGGCGAAGGAAGCCATCGACGCGGTCCTCGACCTGGAGAAGATGGGCCTGCCGTTCAACCGGACGCCCGAAGGCAAGATCGACCAGCGCCGCTTCGGCGGGCACACCCGTGACCACGGCAAGGCCGCGGTGCGCCGCGCCTGCTACGCCGCGGACCGCACCGGGCACATGATCCTGCAGACGCTGTACCAAAACTGCGTCAAGCACGGCACCGAGTTCTTCAACGAGTTCTACGTGCTCGACCTGGTCCTGACCCCGGACGAGGACGGCAACCCGGCCGCTTCCGGCGTCGTCGCCTACGAGCTGGCGACCGGCGAGCTGCACGTCTTCCAGGCGAAGTCGATCGTGTTCGCCACCGGCGGCGCGGGCAAGATCTTCAAGACGACGTCGAACGCGCACACCCTCACCGGTGACGGCCTCGGCATCATCTTCCGCAAGGGCCTGCCGCTGGAGGACATGGAGTTCTTCCAGTTCCACCCGACAGGTCTCGCCGGGCTCGGCATCCTCATCTCCGAGGCCGTGCGCGGTGAAGGCGGCATCCTCCGCAACGCCGACGGCGAGCGGTTCATGGAGCGCTACGCCCCCACCATCAAGGACCTCGCGCCGCGTGACATCGTCGCCCGGTCGATGGTGCAGGAAGTGCTGCAGGGCCGCGGTTGCGGGCCGAACAAGGACTACGTCGTCCTCGACGTCACGCACATCCCGGAAGAGACCCTGAACGCGAAACTCCCGGACATCATGGAGTTCTCGCGGACGTACCTGGGTGTCGACCCGGTCACCGAGCCGGTGCCGGTGTTCCCGACCTGTCACTACGTGATGGGCGGAATCCCGACCAACATCCACGGCGAAGCGTTGCGGGACAACGAAAACGTCATCCCCGGCCTGTACGCCGCGGGCGAGGTCGCGTGTGTTTCGGTGCACGGCTCGAACCGCCTCGGCACCAACTCGCTGCTGGACATCAACGTCTTCGGCCGTCGCGCCGGCATCGCCGCCGCGGAGTACGCGCTGGCGCACGAGCACATCGAGCTGCCGGAGAACCCGACTCGCGTGGTGGAAGAGCAGCTGTCGCTGCTGCTTTCGGAGCACGGTGACGAGCGCGTCGCCGACATCCGCACCGAGCTGCAGAAGACGATGGACTCGCACGCTTCGGTGTACCGCACGGAGGACACGCTGAAGCAGGCGCTGACCGACGTGCAGGCGCTGAAGGAGCGGTACGAGCGGATCACCGTGTCGGACAAGGGGAAGCGGTACAACACCGACGTCCTCGAAGCCGTCGAGCTGGGCTTCCTGCTCGAACTCGCCGAGGTCCTGGTCGTCGGCGCCCTGGCGCGCAAGGAGTCCCGCGGCGGGCACGCGCGCGAGGACTACCCGAACCGCGACGACACGAACTTCATGCGGCACACCATGGCCTACAAGGAGGGTGCCGCGCTGTCCGCCGACATCCGACTGGACTACAAGCCGGTGACCTTCACCCGCTACGAACCGATGGAGCGGAAGTACTGATGACCACGGCCACCCCCGAGAAGTCGGAGGCCGTGTCCTCCGACCACACGCCGATCACCGTCACGCTGAAGATCCTGCGGTTCAACCCCGAGGTCGACACCGAGCCGCACTGGGAGTCCTACGACGTCCCGGCGCAGCGCACCGACCGGCTGCTGAACCTGCTTTTCTACGTGAAGGACTACATCGACGGGACGTTCTCGTTCCGCCGCTCGTGCGCCCACGGCGTCTGCGGGTCCGACGCGATGCAGATCAACGGCATCAACCGGCTGGCGTGCAAGGTCCTGATGAAGGACCTGCTGGAGACCGGCGGCAAGAAGACGACCATCACGATCGCGCCGATCAAGGGTCTGACCACGCTCAAGGACCTTTACGTCGACATGGACCCGTTCTTCGAGGCGTACCGTGCGGTGAAGCCGTACCTGATCGCCTACGGGAACGAGCCCACACGCGAGCGGATCCAGTCGCAGGCCGACCGCGACCGGTTCGACGACACGACCAAGTGCATCCTGTGCGCCTGCTGCACGTCCTCGTGCCCGGTGTACTGGAACGACGGCTCGTACTTCGGCCCGGCCGCGATCGTCAACGCGCACCGGTTCATCTTCGACTCGCGTGACGAAGGCGCCGAAGAGCGTCTGGACATCCTGAACGACTCCGAGGGCGTTTGGCGCTGCCGGACCACGTTCAACTGCACCGACGCTTGCCCGCGCGGCATCCAGGTCACCAAAGCAATCCAGGAAGTGAAGCGCGCCCTGCTCTTCAAGCGCGTCTGACCCCTCCTGCTCCCGCTGCACTACGCAAGTCCGTGAAGGCCTCCTTGAGGGACCCTAGGTCCCTCAAGGAGG
>NZ_JBHXJK010000200.1:0-11732 GCF_042723255.1 Amycolatopsis thailandensis | reverse complement strand
GGGACCCAGGGTCCCTCAAGGAGGCCTTCACGGACTCGCGCCAAGCTGCGAAGCGACGCGAAGGGAAGCGAAGGCGTCTGGCGAAGCGAAGGCGCGAAGCGCTGCCGAAGCGTACTTCTCCTCAACAGCCGTCCGTACTTCTCCTCGACTGACTTCCCAGGCGAGCCGCCGAACCCGGCCCCGTTCTCCTCGACTGCTGTCATGAGGGGTCCCCTCAAGACGAAAAGTGTCCTAAGGGGACCCCTCATGACACTTCGGGGCCGGGAACTGTCGGAGCCCGGCGCGATCCTCGACGGCATGAACAAACTCCTGGATCTCCTCATCCCCGCCCGCTGCGCCTCCTGTGGAGCACCGGGCGCGCCCTGTTGCGCGACCTGTCAGACCGCTTGGGGTTCGCTCAGCGAGATCACCCGCGCGCCCACGGCCGGCCGAGTCCCCGTGTACGCCCTGGCCCGCTATGCGGACGACGCCCGGCGCCTGATCCTCGCCTACAAGGAGCGCGGCCGCCGTGACCTCGCGCCGTCCCTGGGGCGGGCCGTCGCCGAGGCCCTGGTCCACCTACCCGAGCCGGCCGCGGACTTCTGTCTCGTCCCGGTCCCTTCGAGACGGCACGCCTCGCGTGTCCGAGGTGGACCGCACGTCCGGCGCCTCGCCGAGGAGTGCGTGAAAGCGTTGGCGGACAAAGGAAGACCGGCGACCGTGGCGCCGATCCTCGCGCTCAGGCCCGGGGTCCGCGACGCGGCGGGACTCACCAGGGCCGAGCGCGCGGTGAACCTCGACGGCCGCATTCGTCTCGTCCCGGGAGAGCATCCGGAGAGGGTCGTTCTCCTTGACGACGTGATCACAACCGGAGCGACGGCCGCCGCTTGTGCGCGCCTTTTGGACATAAGCGGAATTCACGTTTCCGCGGTGATCGCACTGGCCGCCGCCGGGTGATCGGAGGGTCACCTACAAGAGTGATGAATGATCGGGAACGGGAATGGGTACAAGGGCGTTGACGGGATATGAGGCAGCTTCCGGGGAACACTCGAGCGGCCCGCCACTCCACCGGGGTGGCGGCGGATTCCCTTGGCGGCGTCACCCTCGGCTTTTTTCTGCCCGAAGGCTTGCGCCGTCCGCGTGAAAACAAATCACGGGGACGACGCCCGACAAGCCGGATTGTCCCGCTGGACACAGTGTCGTCGTCGCGTGCGGTGACGAGGTCTCACGTCCTGATATCCCCCGGCTCGGGGGCTGTTGCTCGGGGCGTGTTGCAGCTAACGTGCAGCGCTATCAGCAATCCCGGCAGGCAGGGAGGTGACCAGCCCATGTCCCTGGCGCCGGAGCCGCGCTGAGTCCGCGCTCGGACATCCGCCACGAGACGTCGTGACCGCATGCCGAGTTCCCTCATCGCCCGCGATCCGGGCTTCGTCCCCGCTTTACCGGCGCCCTAGTGAACACATCTACAGCTCGCAGTCATTTCAGCGAGGGAGGTCGTGTATGGACATCGTCGTTAAGGGCCGCAACGTGGAGGTGCCCGACCACTATCGGGCACTCGTCAGCGAAAAGCTGGCCCGGCTAGAGCGCTACGACAAGAAGGTCATCCGTTACGACGTGGAGCTCTTCCATGAGCCCAATCGCCGGCAGTCGAAGAACTGCCAGCGCGTCGAAATCACCGGTAAGGGCAGGGGCCCCGCCGTACGCGCCGAAGCGTGTGCGGGCGACTTCTACGCAGCGCTGGATTCCGCACTCAACAAGCTCGAGAACAGGTTGCGGAAGACACACGACCGCCGGCGCGTGCACTACGGCCGCAGCCGCCCGGAATCCGTCGCCGAGGCGACTTCGATGGCGGCCGCCGGTGGCATGACCACCGACACCCGACATCTGGCGGGTACCGCTGTGCTCGAGGCGCCAGAGGCCGAACCCCTGGCCAACGGTTTCGCCGTCGAGAGCGGTGAAGAGTTCGAGATGCCCCAGCAGCGCTGGGACGACGGGGTGACCGAACACCAGCCCGGTCGCGTCGTCCGCGAGAAGAAGCACGACGCGGAACCCATGACGGTCGATCAGGCTCTCTACGAGATGGAGCTGGTCGGTCACGACTTCTATCTGTTCAACGACTCCGACGCCGGGTGCCCGAGCGTCGTCTACCGGAGGCGAGGCTTCGACTACGGCGTCATCCGGCTGAGCTAGCCGGTCCCTCCGACCCACCCACAACGCCTATGGAACGGCCCGTACGCGCACGCGTGCGGGCCGTTTCCCGTCCGGATCGGCCGGGATGGGCACCGGCCAGGTCAGATACCGACAGACGGTGCGTGCGCGAACACCGAGGTGTTCCCTACGATGGGGGCGGACGGTGGTGCGTCACCAGCGCACCACCGCGTACGAGATTGCCCGGGACCGGCTCGGGTGCGATCACAATCAGCTAGTGAGGTCGACCGGATGGTGCTGAACCGCCTGCTCCGCGCGGGCGAGGGCAAGATGGTGAAGCGGCTGCGCAACATCGCCGATCACATCAACACCCTCGAAGACGACGTCAAGGGACTTTCGGACACCGCGCTGCGGGCCAAGACCGACGAGTTCCGTAAGCGGAACGCGGACGGCGAGTCACTCGACGACCTCCTGCCGGAGGCGTTCGCGGTGGCGAGGGAGGCGGCCTGGCGCGTGCTCGGCCAGCGGCCCTACGACGTTCAGGTGATGGGCGGTGCCGCGCTGCACCTCGGCCAGGTCTCCGAGATGAAGACCGGTGAGGGCAAGACCCTGACCCAGGTGCTCCCCGCGTACCTGAACGCGCTGTCCGGCAAGGGCGTGCACGTCATCACGGTGAACGACTACCTCGCCAAACGTGACGCCGAGTGGATGGGCCGCATCCACCGCTTCCTCGGCCTCGAGGTCGGCATCATCCTGGCCGACCAGACGCCCGAGGTCCGCCGCCAGCAGTACGCCGCCGACATCACGCACGGCACGAACAACGAGTTCGGCTTCGACTACCTCCGCGACAACATGGCGTGGAGCCTCGAAGACTGCGTGCAGCGCGGCCACAACTTCGCGATCGTCGACGAGGTGGACTCCATCCTCATCGACGAGGCCCGGACGCCGCTGATCATCTCCGGCCCGGCCGACCAGTCCTCGCGCTGGTACGTCGAGTTCGCGCGGATGACGCCGCTGATGAAGGCGGACATCCACTACGAGGTGGACATCCGCAAGCGCACCGTCGGTGTCACCGAGAAGGGTGTCGCCTTCGTCGAGGACCAGCTCGGCATCGACAACCTCTACGAGGCCGCGAACACGCCGCTGGTCGGCTACCTGAACAACGCGCTGAAGGTCAAGGAGCTCTACAAGCGCGACAAGGACTACATCGTCCGTGACGGCGAAGTCCTCATCGTCGACGAGTTCACCGGCCGCATCCTGCACGGCCGTCGCTACAACGAGGGCATGCACCAGGCGATCGAGGCCAAGGAAGGCGTCGAGATCAAGGCCGAGAACCAGACGCTCGCCACGATCACGCTGCAGAACTACTTCCGGCTCTACGGCAAGCTGGCCGGCATGACCGGTACCGCCGAGACCGAGGCGGCCGAGTTCCACCAGACCTACAAGCTGGGTGTGGTGCCGATCCCGACCAACAAGCCGATGGTCCGCGCCGACCAGGCCGACCTCATCTACAAGACCGAGCAGGCGAAGTTCGAGGCCGTCGCCGAGGACATCGCCGAGCGGCACGAGAAGGGCCAGCCGGTGCTGGTCGGCACCACGAGTGTCGAGAAGTCCGAGCACCTGTCGAAGCTGCTGCTCAAGCTGGGTGTCCCGCACGAGGTCCTCAACGCCAAGCACCACGACCGGGAGGCGCTGATCGTCGCCCGCGCCGGGCGCAAGGGCGCGGTCACGGTCGCCACCAACATGGCGGGCCGCGGTACCGACATCGTGCTCGGTGGCAACCCCGACATCATCGCCGACGAGGTGCTGCGCGATCGCGGTCTCGACCCGGTGGAGCACTCCGAGGAGTACGAGGCCGCCTGGCCGAAGGTGCTCGAAGAGGTCCAGGCCGACACCAAGGCCGAGGCCGACGAGGTCCGCGAGGCCGGCGGGCTGTACGTGCTCGGCACCGAGCGGCACGAGTCTCGCCGGATCGACAACCAGCTCCGCGGTCGTTCCGGCCGTCAGGGTGACCCGGGCGAGTCCCGGTTCTACCTGTCGCTCGGCGACGAGCTCATGCGCCGCTTCAACGCGACGATGGTCGAGCGGGTCATGACCACCATGCGGCTGCCGGACGACGTGCCGATCGAGCACAAGATGGTCTCCAAGGCGATCAAGAGCGCGCAGACGCAGGTCGAGCAGCAGAACATGGAGATCCGCAAGAACGTCCTCAAGTACGACGAGGTCATGAACGAGCAGCGCAAGGTGATCTACGCCGAGCGCCTGCGCGTCCTCGAGGGCGAGGATCTCCGCGAGCAGATCGAACACATGCTCGTCGACGTCATCAACGCCTACGTCAACGAGGAGACCTCTTCGGGCTACGCCGAGGACTGGGACCACGAGAAGCTGTGGACGGCGCTCAAGACGCTGTACCCGGTGAAGGTCACCTGGGACGCCCTGACCGAGGACGACGACCTCGACGCCGAAGGGCTGCGCGAGGCGCTGCTCGAAGACGCTCACCGCGCGTACGACGAGCGCGAGGTCGAGATCGACGGCAAGGTCGGCGAAGGCGCGATGCGCAGCCTGGAGCGCCAGGTCATGCTCACCGTGCTCGACCGCAAGTGGCGTGAGCACCTCTACGAGATGGACTATCTCAAGGAGGGCATTGGCATGCGGGCCCTCGCCCAGCGCGACCCGGTCATCGAGTACCAGCGCGAGGGCTACGACATGTTCCGCGCGATGCTGGAGTCGCTGAAGGAGGAGGCCGTCGGCTTCCTGTTCAACCTCCAGGTCGAGCAGGCCGAACCCGCCGCCCCGTCGCCCGAGTCCGCGTCCGCGCTGCCCGCCGGTGTCGGGTCCGGGAACGGCCAGGCCGCCAACGGCGACGGGCGGCACGCCCGCCCGACGCCTCCGCAGGGTCCGGCGACCGACACCGAGTCCGTGCCGTCCGCCTTGCGGGGCAAGGGACTCGGCGGCGGTTCGCAGTCCGGGCTGACCATGTCGGGCCCGTCCGAGGACGGCGGCGTCGAGTCGCATTCGGACAGTGCCGGCAGCGACGGCGGCGACCAGAGCGGGACCCGCCGGGAGCGTCGTGCCGCGCAGCGCGCCTCCCAGAAGAAGGGCAAGAAGGGCCCGCGCCGCTAAGACAAGCCGAAGGGGGCCTTCGCCGCACGCGATGCGGTGAAGGCCCCCTTTGTCATGCCGTGAGCCGGAGCGAGGAAACCCGCCGAGGCGGCTTCAGCAGGTTGAAGCGCGTGCAGACCCAGCCCGACGGCGTCCGCTCGAAGCGCGCGGCCAGCGCGAGGCAGCGATCGTTCTGCTCGACCGTGGCGCAGGCCTCGACGACGCCGTCCCTCGGATGGCACAGGTGGATCGACTTCGGCCGGTAGCCGCCCGGCGGACGACGGCGGCCGCTGTCGAGCAGCGCGCTGTGGAGCGCCGGGTCGAGGATGGGCCGCACCTGGCCCGCCGGACGGCGCCCGTCACAGGCTTCGAGGATGGTGGTCAGCAGTCTGCCCACCTGGCGGCGGTCCGGCGTGTCGGGTCGCGGCGGTGGCTCCTCCACGATCTGTTCCCCGCCCAGCGGCAGGTCCAGCACGAGCTGGTTGTCCGGCGGCGCCACCCGGTGCACCAGCCTGCTCGCGACCCGGTAAGGCGGTTCACACGGTTTAAGCCGTCTCAGTACGTACGAACGCATCAGGCAGTCCCCCTCCGCGGCCCCTCGGCCACGCCCAGCAAGTAAGGGGCCGAAGACAGGCCGCGCCGCGACACGAACCGCCCGAGAGGATGAACCGGGCGGTGATCGCTTGTGTACGGTGGGCCGGTGCTGAAAGGGCTGGTCATCGACTATGTCGGGGTGCTCACGGACGACGGCGCGGACGAGCTCTACGCCTTCCTCCGGTCCGCCAGGGCGCGCGGCATCAAAACGGCCTTGCTCTCGAACGCGCCCGGGGCGTCGGACGAGGCCAAGAGAGCGCTGAACCCGTTCTTCGACGCGCTCGTCTTCTCCGGCGAGGTCGGCGTCGCCAAACCCGAACGCGAGGTCTACCTGCTCACCGCGGGGCTGCTCGACCTGCCGGCCGGGCGCTGCGCGTTCGTCGACGACGCCGCGCACAACGTCCGCGCCGCGGTGGCCGCCGGGATGGCGGGCGTGCACCACACGTCGGTCGAGGAGACGCTGACCGAGCTCAGCGCCCTGTTCCCGAGGCCTTAGCCCGGCGGACCAGCTCGAACGAGAGCACGGCGGCGGCCGCGGACACGTTGAGCGACTCGACCTCGCCCGGCATCGGGATCGACACCCACTCCGTCACCAGTTCGCCGACCTCGGCGCCGACGCCGTTCGTTTCCCCGCCCAGCACGAAGGCCGCGCGCTGCGGCAGGTCGACGTCGAACACCGTCTCGCCGGCCGAAGCGCCCAGCGCGTAGATGCCGTAGCCGGCTTCGGAGAGCATCTCGGCGGCCTCGCGCGCGCTGCCGCAGCGCAGCACCGGCGCGCGGAACGCGACCCCGGCCGAGGCCTTGACCACCATCGGGTCGAGGGCGGCGACCCCGCGCCGCGGCACCACGACACCCTCCAGCCCGGCGGCGGTCGCCGTGCGCAGGATCATCCCGACGTTCGCCGGGGTGGTGATGCCGTCGAGCAGCAGCACCCGCGACGGCGGCCTGCCGTCGGACAGGGCCGCCTGAAGCGACCGCATGCGCGGGGCGACGACGTCGGCCAGCACCCCTTGGTCCTGCTTGCCGTTGCCGGCCAGCACCTTGACGCGATGCGCGCTCGCCCGCTGCACCGGTACCCCGGCGGCCTTGGCGGCGCGCTGGATCTCGGCGGCGTTCGGGCCCCGCACGGTGTCGGCGAGAATCACCTTGTCCACCTCGAGCGCCGCGTCGTCCAATGCTTCGAGCACCGGTTTCCGCCCGTACACCGTCAGGAACCGGTCCTTCGGCGAGATCGCCGACTCATCACCCACACCGGCGAGTGTCCCACTATGTAAGGATCGGCTCATGCTCGACCGCCTCTCCGCGCTGGACGCCTCGTTCCTGTACGTGGAAGACCACTCGACCCCGATGCACGTCGGCGGCGTGGCGATCTTCGAACGGCCGCGCGACGGCTTCACTTATGAGCAGCTTCTGGACCTGATCGGGCAGCGGCTGGCGTTCCTGCCGCGTTACCGGCAGCGCGTGCTGGAGGTGCCGGGGCATCTCGCCCGGCCGGTGTGGGTCGACGACGTCGACTTCGACCTGAACTACCACGTCCGCCGGTCCGCGCTGCCGCAGCCGGGCTCCGACGGCCAGCTGTTCGATCTCGTGGCGCGGCTGATGTCGAGGCGGCTCGACCCGGGACGCCCGCTCTGGGAGGCGTACTTCGTCGAAGGGCTCGCGGGGGACCGGATCGCGCTGGTGACCAAGACGCATCAGTCCGTTGTGGACGGGGCCGTCACCATCGAGCTAGGGCAGTTGATCCTCGAGACCGCCCCGCAGGAGCCCGAACCGTTCGACGACAACTGGCATCCGCGCCGCGAACCGAGCCGCACCCAGCTGATGCTCGACGCCGTCGCCGAGACCGTGCAGCGGCCGACGGAGCTGGTGGAGAACGTCCGGTCCATCGCCCACGACGCCACCGCGATGGCGGGCAAGGTCACCGAAACGGTCGGTGACGTCGCGTCCGCGCTGAAGACCATGGTCAAGCCCGCGCCGTCCGGGCCGCTCAACGTCCGCACCTCCGGCGGCCGCATGTTCGCCGTGGTCCGAACGCGGCTGGAGGACTTCCGCAAGGTCCGCGCCGCGCACGGCGGCACGGTCAACGACGTCGTGCTGGCGGCCATCACCGGCGCGTTGCGGGAGTGGCTGCTGTCCCGCGGCTCGGCCCTGACCGCGACCACCACGGTGCGTGCGCTGGTGCCGTTGGCGGTCCGCGACGCCGAAACGGCCGAGTACTCGACGCCGGCGCTGGTCGGGAACCAGGTCGACGCCTATCTGGTCGACCTCCCGGTGGGGGAACCGAACGCGGTCCTGCGGTTGCAGCACATCGGCCACGCGATGGCGGCCCACCTCGACTCGGGCCGTTCGGTCGCCGCGCGCGGGCTGCTGACGGTCGGGGGCTTCGCTCCGGCGACCCTGCATTCGCTGGGCGCGCGGGCGGCCGGGTCGATGTCGGGGCGCATCTTCAACGTGCTGATCACGAATTCGCCGGGCCCGCAGGTGCCGCTCTACGCGGGACAGGCGAAGATGGTGGAGATGTTCCCGGTCATGCCGCTGGTGCGGAATCAGGCACTGGCGATCGGGGTCACCTCGTATCACGGCGGTGTCTACTTCGGACTGAACGGCGATCGCAAGGCCGTGTCCGATGTGGACCTGCTCGCCGGGATGATCGAGGAATCGTTGGAAGAACTGAAGGGTGCGCACTGGTGAGGGTTTATCTGCCCGCGACGATCGCGATGCTCCGTGATCTCGAAACCGCCGGGGAGTTCCGGGCGCGCAGCGGCACGGGGTTCGCGCTGACCCCGGCGCTGCGGGAGTCCTACGCCAGCGGATCCGACGAAGAGCTCGAATACGCCGCGCTGCTCGACGCCGCGAGGGCGTCGCTCCGGCTGATCGCGGCCGAGGAGAAGCCCGAGCCGCGACGGGTGGTGATCTCGGCCGACATCGACGAGGTCACGCTGCGCCCGGACCTCGACGCCGCCGTCGTCCGGCTGTCCGGACCGGTGAAGATCGCCGACGTCGCCGCGATCCACGTCGACGCCGCCGAAGCCGCCGAGTCGGTCCAGGCCGCCGCCGCGGTGATCGACCAGGCCGACCTCGGCGACCCGGACGCGGAGTTCACCCTCGGGGACGCCGAGGACCACGAACTCGCCTGGTACGCGCCCCAGGAACTCCCTTTCCTGCTGGAGCTCCTCTAGCCCGCGTTTCGTCCTCTGGATGCGGTCCTTGCGCGTGCAACTACCGCGTCCAGAGGACGAAACGCTAGAACCAGGAAGGGCCGGGCACCGGGCGTTCGGGCCGCCAGCCCGTGGCCTCGGTGAGCCGGGTCGACACGACCCGCTGCGAACGCGCCAGCACCGCCATCGACCCCACCCGGTTCGCCAGCCACTTCGGCAGGGCGCGGGGGCGCCGGACACCGGCCGCGGCGGCCATCGCCTCGCCGACTTCCTGCTTCCGCACCGGATCCGCGGCCAGGTTGTAGACGCCGCTCGGTGCCCGTAGCGCCGCGATCGCGCCCGCCGCCGCGTCGTCCGGATGGATCACCGCGGTCCAGTCCGTCCGGCGGCCGATGATCAGCGGCGAACCGCGTCGCGCGGCCGTCAGCATCATCGTCGTCATCGGATCGTCGGAGACCAGCAGCCCGATCCGCAGCCGGATCGCGGTGCGTCCCTCGTCCGCCAGCTCCGCGATGTTCGCGTGCGCCACCGTCGAAGACGCGATGTGACCGCTCGCCGCGAGAGGGGCGTCTTCGGTCAGTTCGTCGTCGCCGCCGTCGGCGTAGACGAACGAAATCCCTTCCTGCACAACGATTCCCAGCTCGCCGACCCGGCGCGCGGCGGCCGCGAGCGTCCGGCTGCCTTCGGTCCGCAGGCGGTCGTTCTCCGCCCAGCCGGACGCCGTCATCGCGTGACGCGCGTCCGGGATCCTGGTCGCGACGTTCACCACCGCGTCGTGCCCGTTCAGCGCCCCGGCCAGCGAATCGACGTCGAACAGCGAACCCGTCACCGGCTTCGCGCCGGTCGCGCGCACGGCCGCGACCCGGTCCTCGCCGCGGGCGAGCCCGCTCACCTCGTGGCCTTCGGCCAGCAGCCGCCGCACCAGCGGCCGTCCCAGCACCCCGGTCGTCCCGATCACCATCACGCGCATGTTCGTCTCCTCCTGTCCGCCTTCACGACCTGGACGAGACGGGCGCGGAGAACGTGACAGGGTCAGCCCGCCGGGATCTCCCCGATCTCTTCCGGCGGCGGCGCTTGGATGTCGGCTTGCGTGCCCCATTCGCTGTAGCGCGTGACGATCTTGGCCATCGCGCTGTCCGGAACACCCGAAGCGGCGAGGACGGGGGCGAGGTCGAGCACGACTTGCACCGGCTGGTGCGCGTCGTCGAGCCAGACCTCCATGGGGATCTTCCCGAGCTTGCCGTTCAGTTCCCCGACGGCCTCCGCCGACAACCCGGCGGGCAGATCGCCGCCCAGCGCGGCCATGTCGATGTCCAGCCGGTAGTGCTCGGTGGACACGCCGTCGAGTTCGGCGTGCCCGGACTCGGTGAGCGTGCCCGCCCGCCGGACCTGGTCGAGCGCGCGAGCGGGGTCGTTCTGCTTCGCCAGCTGGTCGATGCTGCCGCCCGCGACCTGCGAAAACGGGTCCGCGCCATCGGGGGATACCTTGACCCAGGGTTTCCCGCCGGGAACGTCCTCGCGGGCGCTTTCGGGGACCTTCGCGAAGACGATCTTGTCGACCAAGCGGAGTTCGAGCGGCTCGCCGAGGAAATCCGTGGTCATGGCGAGCGCGGTCCCCGTCCGCGCGACCCGGGTCTGCCCCTGGCTCTTCGAACGCATCGTGCCCGCCGTGACGTCGGTGGCGAACTTCGCGGCTTTGCCGTCCGTGGCGGACGCGGCTCCGTCGGCGAGCGCGCGGGCGTCGGCGAACGAGACGGCTGTTTCGCCGTCACACGCGACGAGCAGCGCGCCGAGTGCGAGCACGACGGCTGGCAGGGCCGTTCTCCGCATGAGGACCTGCTTTCGAAGGCGGGTGCCCAAGCGAAACACAGCCGGGGACCTCGCCCCGATCGGGGGAACGGCTTAGCGGCTGTCGCCGACGGCCTCGGGCGGCGGCGCGATGATCACCACGTCCGAGGCCCAGCTGTCGTATTTGACCGTGACCTTGTCCATGGTGACCTGCACCGGACGCTGATCGCCGTCCAGCCAAACCTCGGCCGGGGCACCGCCGAGATCGAGGACGTAGTGCGTGGTGGCCGTCCCGTTCAGGTCGGCCTGATCGGACTTGGTGACCTTGCCGGACTTCGAGATCCGCTCGATCGTGCGCGTCGGGTCCATCTTCTCGACGACGTCGGTCATCAGCGCGCCGTTGGCGGCGGAGAGCGCGTCCTTGCCGTCGGCGGTGATCTTGACCCATTCCTTGTCGGTCTTGAGTTCCCGCACCTGGGCGTCGGACAGGTGGTAGTAGAGGACGCCGTCGGCGAAGATCAGGTCCCGTTTCTCGCCCGCGACCTCGGCGACCATGGAGAACTTGCTGTTCGCTCCCTCATAGAGCCCGGAGCTGGTCACGACGACCTTGCGGCCGTCCTCGGCGGTGGTCTCCAGCGCGATCTTGGACGACCTGGCCTTCTGTGTGCCCGCGCCGGCGGCGGAAGCGAGCTGCGCCGCATCGGCGGGTGCTGCCGGTTTCTCCTCGCTGGAACAGCCTCCCAGCAGCAGGAGAGCGGTACAGACGACGGCGAATCCGGTGGCACGCATAGGACTCCCTCGGGTGAATGGTCTGTACCACTACCGTAGCGCCTATCGCGTGAATTTCCACCGTCCAATCGTCCGGAAGCGGGGGGGGGGGGCGCGCCGCCCGCGGCGGGATGGGGGTGGGGGGGGGGAGGGGCACGCGAGGGGGGTTTTTTTGTGAGAGTAATTTTTGTGGTG
>NZ_JBHXJK010000199.1:0-11820 GCF_042723255.1 Amycolatopsis thailandensis | reverse complement strand
GCGGATCGGCCTCGTACCGGGTCGTACTCGGGCGCATCCGCCCGTGCCGTCAGGAGTCACCTGGGCGCGAAGACCGCGAACTCGACTTGTGAAACACGCCCTAAGCGGCTCAGCGCTGTCCGTAGCCGCGGAGTTTCTCCACGACGTGCTCGATTTCGGCGGGCGGGAGCAGGTTCGGTGTTCCCGCCGCCCGTGCCGTCAGCCAGACCTGGCAGACCCATTCGAGCTGCCGCGCCCGGCTGTACGCGGAGTCGAGACTGTCGCCGAAGGTGGTGGTGCCGTGGTTGGCCAGCAGACAGCCCCGGCGGCCGTCCAAAGCCTCCAGCATGGCTTTGGCGAGTTCTTCGGTGCCGTACGTGGCGTAGGACGCGACACGGGCTGTCGGGCCGATCGCGGCGAGCATGTAGTGGATCGGCGGCACCTCGGTGACGAGGGTGGAGACGGCCGTGGCGTGCACGGAATGCGTGTGCACCACGGCCGAGATCGCCTCGCCGTCCGGATCCGCCGCCTGCCGGTACACCGTGAGGTGCATCGGGAGTTCGCTGGTGGGCTTGAGGGAGCCGTCGACGATCTCGCCGTCGAGGCGGACCACCGGCACGTCCTCCGGCCGCAGGCCCGCGTAGCCGACCCCGGTCGGGGTCACCGCGATCAGCTCACCCTGCCTCGCGGAAAGGTTTCCGGACGTGCCGACCACGAGTCCGTCGGCGGTCATCCGGCGAGCGAATTCGCAGACCGCCAGGCGTTCTTTGGCCAGGATCACGATGGCTCAAGAAGGACGCGGGCCGGTTGGCTTGGCAGGAGCCGGTTTCGCTTCCGGCTTGGACGCCGCGGCCTCGGGTGCGGGTGCCAGCAGCTTGATGGCCTCCTGGACGGCGACGTCGGTGGCGGAAAGCCGATCGGCGACCTTCGACCGGAGTTCCAGCGCGAGCTTCCGGGCCTGCTGAGCCTCGGCTTGCTGGGTCTTCGCGTCGGTGAGGGCCTCCGCGACCTGCTCCTGCTTCGCGGCGATGTCCTCCGCCGAAGACTTCTCCGACTTGGCGATCTTCTCGGCCGAGATCCGCTCGGCTTCCGCACGTTTGTCCGCCGAAACCCGGTCGGCCTCCGCGATCTTGTCCGAGGACGCCTTCTCCGCTTCCGCGCGACGGGCGGCCGAAGCCTCCTCGGCCTTCTTGTCCGCGGCGGCGCGGGTCCGGACACTCTCCATGTCCAGTTCCTTGCGCTTCTGCGCCGCCTCGGAGTTCAGCCGCTCGATCTCGGCCTTGGCGTCCGCGAGCAGTTTCTCCCGCTCGGCCTGCGCGTCCTTGGCCGCTTTTTCGCTCGTCCGCTGCGTCTCGTGGGCGTACTTGTCCGCTTCGGCCCGGGTCGACTTGGCGTCGGCGTCCGCGGCGGCCTTGAGGTCGGCGATCTCCTCCTCGGCGAGCTGCATCATCATCCGGACGCGTTCGGCCATCGCGCCGGCGCCGGACGGGCTCGAACTCATCCGTACGAGGGCGGCCTTGGTCTCGTCCAGTTCCTTCTGGGCGTGGCCGAGCGCCTTGGTGAGTTCACCGGCGGTCGCCACGGCCTCGTCGCGGTTGCGTGAGGCCTGCTTGAGTTCGGTCGACAGCTCGGCGAGCCGCTCGTCGACCTGACGCTTGTCGTAACCGCGGACAGCGCCCGCGAACTGGGACGATTTCGCTGAGGGCGCCTGAGGCGCCGTCTTCTCAGGAGCGACCATGGCGGACACCTTAATGAGCTTGGGCCCGTCAGGCAGTACCGCCAAACGGCTGCACTCGGCGTGCGGTGGGCCGGTCACATGGCATCCTGCATTGTTGACAGGTCGTAAGCAGGGGAGGCCCGGTTGGACATCTCGGCGATCCTCGAAGACATCCGCGAGCACTGGCACGTCTACGCCACGATGCCCTTCATCGCCGCGCTCATCGGCTATATCACGAAACGCGTCGCCATCGAGATGATGTTCCGGCCGCTGGAGTTCGTCGGGATCAAGCCGTTCCTCGGTTGGCAGGGGGTCATCCCGGCCAACTCGCGCCGGATGGCGACCACCGCCGTCGACCTGCTGACCAAGAACCTCGTCGATCCGCAGGAGATCTTCTCCCGGCTCGATCCCGACGAGGTCGTCAAGGAGCTGGAGGAGCCGCTCCTCAAGGCCGTCGAGGACGTCACCCGCGAGGTGATGGAGCAATACCAGCCCCGGCTCTGGGAGCTGCTGCCGACGCGGGCGCAGCGGATGCTGGTCGACCAGGTCCGCGCGCAGGCGCCGAAGGTCGTCGCGCGGCTGATGCGCGAGGTGTCGACGAACATCGACGAGGTCCTCGACGTCAACGAGATGCTGATCAACGCGATGGTCCGGGACAAATCGCTGACCTGCCGCCTGATCAAGGAGGTCGCGACCCCGGAACTCCGCTTCATCGCCCGGTCCGGCATCTACTTCGGTTTCGTCATCGGCCTGGTCCAGTTCGTCGCGTGGGCGCTGACGAAGCAGCCGTTGATCATGCCGATCTTCGGTTTCGTCACGGGGTTCGTCACCGACTGGCTGGCCCTGAAGATGATCTTCTACCCACGTGAGCCTCGCCGGTTCCTGTTCTTCGGCTGGCAGGGCATGTTCCAGAAACGCCGCCAGGCCGTCGCCAAGGACTACGGCGCGCTGATCGCGGACGAGGTCCTCACCGTGCGGAACGTGATGGAGGCCGTGCTCACCGGGCCGAAATCGGACAAGCTGTTCGCGATGATCACCCGCGAGGTGCAACGGACCATCGACGCCCAGGCGAGCATCGCGAAACCGTTGGTGGCGCTGACCGTCGGCGGCGTGCAGTACCAGGAGATGAAGAAGGCCGCGGCGGAGAAGGCGATCGCGTATCTCCCCGAAACGGTGAAACACGTGGAGAGTTACGCCACTGACGCGCTCGACGTCCGCAACACCATCGTCACGAAGATGCAGCAGCTGACCCCGCTGGAGTTCGAGGGGATCCTGCGTCCCGCCTTCCAGCAGGACGAATGGAAGCTGATCGCGGTCGGCGCGGTGATCGGCGGGCTCGTGGGTGAACTTCAGGTCCTGCTACTCCTCCATTGAGGACAGGCGGATAGGTTCCCCTCAAGCGAGACGCGGGAGGGGCTCAAGTGGACGCCGTCATCGCCGACCTCGGCGAGCACTGGCCGGTGTACGTCAGCATGCCGTTCATCGCCGCGCTGATCGGCTACGTCACCAAACGCGTCGCCATCGAGATGATGTTCAAACCGGTGGAATTCGTCGGCGTCAAACCGTTCCTCGGCTGGCAGGGGGTGCTGCCGGCGAACGCCGAGCGGATGGCGGCCACCGCCACCGAGATGCTGACGAACAACCTCGTCGATCCGAAGGAGATCTTCGCCAGGCTCGATCCGGCGCAGGTCGCGAAGGAGATCGAACAACCGCTGCTGCGGATCGTCGAGGACGTCACCCGCGAGGTGATGGAGCAGTATCAACCGCGGCTGTGGGAAGTGCTGCCGAACACCGCCCAGCAGCTGCTGCTCAAACGAGTACAGGCCGAAGCGCCGCGCGCGATCACGAAGATCATGGGCGAGATCGCGGAGAACATCGAGGACGTCCTCGACCTCAAGCACATGGTCGTGACGAACCTCGTCCGCGACAAAGCCTTGCTGAACCGGCTGATCCGCGACATCTCGCGACCGGAGATGCGGTTCATCGCGCGGTCGGGGATCGTGTTCGGATTCTCCCTCGGCTGCGTGCAGCTGCTCGTCTGGGCGCTGACGAAGTCGCCGATCGTGCTGCCGCTGTTCGGCATCGGCATCGGCTGGTTCACCGACTGGATCGCCCTGAAGATGATCTTCCTGCCGCGCGAACCGAAACGGTTCTTCGGCTTCTACACCTGGCAAGGCGTGTTCCAGAAGCGAAAAGACCAGGTCGCCGCCGACTACGGCGACATGATCGCGCGCGAGATCATCACCATCCCGAACCTCCTAGAGGCCGTGTTGAGCGGGCCGAAATCGGACAAGCTGTTCACGATGATCACCCGCGAGGTGCAACGGACCATCGACGCGCAGGCGAGCGTCGTCAAACCGTTCGTCGCGCTGGCCGTCGGGAGCAGGAAGTTCCAGGAGATGAAGCAGACGGCGGCGGCGAAGGCGGCGGCGCGGATCCCCGAGACGATCCGGCACGCGGAGAGCTACGCGGTCAACGCGCTCGACGTCCGGAACACCATTGTGGACAGAATGCGGCGGCTGAACCCGCTCGAATTCGAGCAGTTGCTGCGCCCCGCGTTCCGGCAGGACGAGTGGAAGCTGATCGCCGTCGGCGCGGTGATCGGCGGCCTTGTCGGTGAACTTCAGGTGCTTCTGCTGCTTCACTGACGGCCAGCCGATACGGTTCCCATCCCACCCGGGCGAGGAGGTCCCATGGACGCTGTCCTCGACGACCTCGCGCGGCACTGGTGGCTCTACGCCGCGATCCCGTTCATCGCCGCGCTGATCGGCTACGTCACCAAACGCGTCGCCATCGAGATGATGTTCAAACCGCTGGAATTCGTCGGCGTCCAACCGTTCCTCGGATGGCAGGGCGTGGTGCCGAAACACGGCGGGCGGATGGCGGCCGTCGCGACCGAGCTGCTGACGTCGAACCTGTTGGACGTCAAAGAGGTCTTCCGCCGGATCGACCCGGCGATCATCACGCGCGAGATCGAGCAACCGCTGCTGCGGGCCGTGGACGAAGTCGCCCGCGAAGTGCTCGAAAAGCACCATCCCAGGCTCTGGGAAGTCATGCCGACGATGGCGCAGGAGCTGCTGATCAAGCAGGTCCAGGCGTCGACACCGCGGCTGGTGCGCGAGTTCATGGAAGAGATGACCGAGAATCTCGACGAGGTGCTCGACTTCCAGCACATGACCGTGCAGCGGCTCACCAGGGACAAGAAGCTGCTCGTCCGGCTGATCCGCGAGACGTCGCGGCCGGAGATGGCGTTCATCGCGCGCACCGGGATCTACTTCGGCTTCGGGCTCGGCGTCGTGCAGGCAATCGTCTGGGCGGTGACGAAGGAACCGTGGGTGCTGCCGATCTTCGGTGGCTGCATCGGGCTGTTCACCGACTGGCTGGCGATCAAGCTGATCTTCGTGCCGCGGGAGCCGGTGCGGGTCGGCCGGGTGATCCTGCAGGGCAAGTTCCAGCGGCGGCGGGCCGAGGTCGCGCACCAGTACGGCGAGATGATCGCGAACGAGATCCTCACCGTGCCGAACCTGCTCGACGCCGTCCTGCGCGGGCCGCGGTCGGACCGGCTGTACGCGCTGGTCGAGCGGCTCGTCGCGCAGGCCGTCGACGAACAGGCGGGCGCCGCGAAACCGATGGTCGCGATGGCCGTCGGCGGGCAGCGGCTCCAGGAGATCAAGCAGGCGGCCGCGCGGAAGGCGCTGGAGCGGCTGCCGCCGACGATCCGCCACGCCGAGGGCTACCTGACCGAGGCGATGGACGTCGCGAAGATCGTCGAGCGGCGGATGCTCGGGCTGACGCCGCTGGAGTTCGAGGGACTGCTGCGGCCGGCGTTCCGGCAGGACGAGTGGAAGCTCATCGCGGTCGGCGGCCTTATCGGCTTCCTGGTCGGGGAGCTCCAGGTCCTCCTCATGCTCCACTGACGCCCGGATCGCGTTTAGCCCGCTAAACGCAGGTCCGCGCGGGCGTGGGGGCTCGGAGTGGCGGTGTGTCCGGATCGCGTTTAGCCCGCTAAACGCGATCCCGTCGGGCTCGGGCGCACGTCGGCCGCGTCCCGGGCGGCCGCACTTGCGTTTAGCGGGCTAATCGCGATCCCGGCGGGCGGGCGCGCCACGCACCGGGGACCTGCGTTTAGCGGGCTAAACGCGATCTGGGCGGGGCGGAAGTGAGGAGTTCTCACGTGAGGGAGACACGGGGTGATTACGGTGGAGGGGTGGCGTCCGAACCCCAGCAGCTGCCAGCCGTCCACGAGGCGTGGCTTCCGCGTGAGCACGCGTTGCACCGTCCCCGCCACGGTGGCAGGCAGCTGACCGCGCTGATCAGCGCGTTGCTGTTCTTCACCACCCCGGCCCTGCTGTGGGTGTTCGGCGTGCGCCCGGGCGAGATCGAGAACCACAAGCTCGCGAGCTTCCCCGGCCTGGACAAGGGCTGGGGCTTCTTCACCGACATGCCCGCCTGGGCCATCGACCAGCTGTCGTTCCGGCCGGGCGCGATCGCCGCCGCCGACGCGATCAGCCGCGGCGTCTTCGGCGAGGGCGCCCCGCTCGACCAGCCGCCACCGCAGCAGCAGGCGGGCCCGATCCCCGCGCCGCCGGCGCCCACGCCGTCCAAGACAGCGCCCACCCAGGGCCCGGTGCCGAACGCCGCGTCCGGCTATCGCCGCGTCGTGCAGGGTCGCGACGGCTGGCTGTACTACGGCTACGACGCCGACGCGAAATGCGATCCGTCCCGTCCGCTGCCCGAGACGATCGACAAGATCAACGAGCTGCGGCGCGCGGTCGAGCAGTCCGGGCGGCGGTTCGAACTCGTCGTCGCACCGGACAAGTCGACGATGGTCCCGCAGTTCCTGCCCGACACCTACCCCGGCAAGGACTGCTCGCGGTCGGCCGAGGCGACCACCTGGCACCGGATGCTCAAGGACGCCCGCGCGATCGACCTGCGGCCCGAGCTGAAAGCGTCCGAGGGCCGGGTGCAGCGGCCGATCTACCCGTCGAACGACACGCACTGGGCCGACGAGGGCGCACTGGTGATGACGCGCGCCATCGCGAACGCGATCAAACCGGGGGTCACGCGCACCTGGGTGAGCGTGCCGGTCGGCCAGTACGACACCGTCGCGGACCTGCCCCCGCTGATCAGCAAGCAGGGCACGAAGACGAACACGCTCTACAGCCTCCGTCCGGACGGCGTGGTCGAGCGCGCGGGCGAGCCGAACGGCGACATCGACAAGCCGGTGTACCGCACGGCGAGCCCGCTGATCGGGACCGTGGACGAGAAGATCCTGATCTACGGCGACTCGTTCACGAAGGCGTCTTCGCGGTATCTCTCGGGCGCGTTCACGAACTTGACGATGCTGGCGCACTTCACCCAGAAGACGTCGCAGGCCGAGGCCGTCGACGCTTTCGTGAACGCGAACGTCGTGGTCCTCGAAGCCGTGGAACGCAGTGTGGCCGGCGGCCAGCTCGCGTTCATCGATCCCGGTTTCCTCGAAGCGGTCAAGAAGGCGCTCGCCGAGCACCCGATCCGCTAGCGCAGGGCGGGTTGCGCGGTCGCCGTCGGCTCGACGCGGACCCGCGAACTCCGGCCGCGCAGCCACGCGATGAGGCGGCAGACCAGGTAGATCACGAACGAGATCGTCGTGACGAACGCGCTCACCGGCTTCCCTGGCGCGAGCGACAGGATGATCCCGCCGAGCGCCGCGATCTCCGCGAACACGATCGACAGCACGGTCGCCTTCCACGGGCTCGCCGTGACCCGCGCGGCCGCCGCGGCCGGGGTCACCATCAGCGACACCACGAGCAGCGCGCCGACGATCTGCACGCCGAGCGCGCTCGAAATCCCGACCAGCACCGCGAAGATGAGCGAAAGCAGCCGCACCGGGACACCTCGCGCCGTCGCGACAGCGGGGTCGACCGTGGCGAACAGCAGCGGCCGGTAGATCACCGCGAGCACCACCAGGACGACGACCGAGGCGCCGACGAGCAGGTTCAGGTTGGTCGAGTCGATGGTGATGATCTGCCCGACGAGGATGCCGAACTTGTTGGCGCTGCGGCCTTCGTAGAACGACAGCAGCAGGACGCCCATGCCGAGGCCGAAGGCGAGGATCACGCCGATCACGGAGTCGCGTTCGGACTCGCGGCCGCCGAGGATCCCGATCAGCAGGGCGGCGATGACCGCGCCCGCGAGGCCGCCGAGTTCGACGCCGACACCGAGCAGCAGCGCGCCCGCCGCGCCGGTGAAGGCCAGTTCGGCGGTGCCGTGCACGGCGAACGACATCCGCCGCATGACCACCAGCGGGCCGAGCACGCCCGCGACCAGGCCGAGGACGGCGGCCGCGAGCAGCGCGGTCTGTACGAAGTCGAGGCCGAGAAGTTCGCCGGTCAGGGCGAAGTCGAACATCTTGTCCACGGTCTCAAGAAGCCTGTTCGTCGATGTGGTGGGGTTCGTCCTCGCACAGCGCGCTCTGCGCCCCGGCGACGTGGATCTGCCCGCCGACCTTGAGCACCTCGATCCGCGTGCCGTACAGCTCGGACAGCGTCTCCGAGTTCATCACCTCGTCCGGCTTGCCGACCCGGAACTGGCCGTTCACCAGATACAGCACCCTGTCCACATAGGACAGGATCGGATTGATCTCGTGGGTGACGAACAGGACGGCGGTGTCGGCCGAACGCCGCCGCTCGTCGATCAGCTCGCTGACCGCGCGCTGGTGGGCGAGGTCGAGGGAGAGCAGTGGCTCGTCGCACAGCAGGACCTCGGGGTCCCCGACGAGCGACTGCGCGACGCGGAGCCGCTGCTGCTCGCCGCCGGAAAGCCGCCCCACCGGCTGTTTCGCGTACGCCTGGGCGCCGACGGCCTCGATCGCCCGCGCCACCAGCTGACGTCGCTTCGTTATCCCGAAGAGCCCGGTGCCCCACCGGTGCCCGTCCAGGCCGAGGCCGACCAGGTCCACCCCGCGCATCGTCAGGCCCTCGTCGAGGGCGCGCTGCTGCGGGATGTAGCCGATCCGCCGGTTCTGCCCGCCGGGGCGCCGCCCCGCGATCTCGACCGTGCCCTCGGGCAGTCCCTGCTGACCGAGCAGCACCTTGAGCAGGCTGCTCTTCCCGGAGCCGTTCGGCCCGAGGATCGCGAGGAACTCACCGGGCTCGACGTCGAGGTCGAGCCCGGACCAGAGGGTCCTGGCCCCGAACGCGAGGCTCGCCCCGCGGACACGGACCGCGGGACGCGCCTCGGCAGGTACGGAGCTCACTACTTCAACGCTCCCGCCAGCGCGTCGACTGCCTTGGTCATCCATGCAATGTAGTCGGTCACACCCTGGGGAAGTGTTTCGGTGACGTCGACGACGGCGATCCCGGCGTTCTTGGCGTCGCCGACGACCTGCTGGGTGACCGGGGTGGTGGTCTGCGCGTTGTTGACCAGGGCCTTGACCTGCTTGCCGGAGATCAGCTGCTTGACCTCGTTGAGCGCGGCGGCGGGCACGTCCTGCTCGGCTTCCACGGCCGCGGCGAAGGCGGGCGGGGTCGCGTCGGTGACCTTGGCGCTTTCGAGCAGGTAGTGCGCGACGGGTTCGGTCGCGACGACCTTGCCCGAGGTGCCCAGCCCGGAGACCTTCTTCAGCAGTTCTTCGGTCTTGCCCTTGAACGCTGTCGCGTTGGCGGTGAAGGCGTCCTTCGACACGGGCTGGATCTCGCCGAGCTTCGCGGCGACCTGGTCGGCGATCTTCTCGACGCCCGGCAGGCTGTACCAGACGTGCTCGTTCTCGTTGCCTGTCGCGGCGATGTCGACTGCGACCAGTTTCTGCGCGCCGGTGGCCTGGTCGGCGAGCTTGGAGAAGAACTCGTCATAGCCGCCGCCGTTGGACAGCGTCAGCTTCGCGTTCTTCGCGGCGATGGCGTCGCTCGCGGTGGTCTCGTAGGAGTGCGGGTCGGCCGAGGGGTCGTGGATGATCGAGGTGACCTCGACCTTGTCGCCGCCGACGGCGGTCACGACGCTGCCCCAGACGTCGGTCGAGGCGACGACCTTGATCTTCTCGCCGCCCGGATCCGCGGCGGACGCGTTCTGCGAGCCGGAGCCCGTCGACGCCTTGTCACTCGACGCGCAAGCCGTCGCGCCCAGCGCGAGGACGGCCAGGGCCGACACGGCCGCGAAAACACTCTTGGTACGGCGGGAATTCATTTACTGCACTCCTGCGGATGCCCAGGCCAGGTGTCCCAGATGCCGGGTAATGGAAACCGTTGTCAGATTCAACTGTACCCCATACGGCTGACAGAACCCGCTGTCCAGGTGTGAGCTGTACCCAGGGTCACTCTGAATCGAGACCTGCCACACGTCGGGTGATGCTTCTGCAAAACGTTCTGAACCGTTACGGTTTGCGGATGGGCCGTCCTATCCGCACCAGGAGGCAGGCGACACTGGCGTCGTTGGCCGCAGAGCTCGGTGTGTCGAGGACCACCGTCTCCAACGCCTACAACCGACCCGACCAGCTGTCCCCTGAGCTGCGCCGCCGTGTTCTCGAGACCGCGCGGCGCCTCGGTTACCCGGGCCCGGACCCGGTGGCCCGGTCACTGCGGACGCGCAAGGCCGGCGCTGTCGGTCTTTTGCTCACCGAAAACCTCTCCTACGCTTTCCGCGACCCGGCCGCCGTCGGCGTGCTCGAAGGGCTCGCGCTGGCGTGCGAAGACGCGGGCGTCGGCCTGCACCTGGTCCCGGCGAGCCCGGGCAGGGAGGACGTCGCGGCCGTGCACCGCGCCGGTGTCGACGGTTTCGTCGTCTATTCGGTGCCCGACGACGACCCGCATCTGGGCGCCGTGCTGGAGCGCCCGGTGCCGACGGTGATAGTCGATCAGCCGCGCGTGGACGGCGTCGACCGGGTCGGCCCGGACGACGCGGCCGCGGTCACCGCCATGGCCGAACACCTCATCTCCCTGGGTCACCGCCAGATCGGCGTGCTGTGCATGCGGCTGGCCCGCGAGCGCAACGACGACTTCGTCTCCATCCAGCGGCAGAGCGCCGCGCACTTCCACGTCCAGCGGATCCGGCTGGAGGCGCTGGCCGCCGCGTTCTCGGCGGCCGGGGTCGACTGGGCGACGGTGCCGGTGGTCGAGCGCTTCGACCACACCGTGGACGACGGCGCGTCCGCCGCGCGCCAGCTTCTCGACGCGTATCCGCAGGTCACAGCCGTGATCTGCACTTCGGACATCCTCGCGCTCGGCGCGCTGGCCGAAGCGGAACGCCGCGGGCTGCGGGTGCCGCAGGATCTGACGGTCACCGGGTTCGACGGCATCACCGAGGCCGAACGCTCCGGGCTCACCACGGTCCACCAGCCGGTGCTCGAGAAGGGCAAGGCGGCGGGCAAGCTGCTGCTCAGCTCGGCCGACCGGGTCGGGCCGAAGGTCATCACCCTGCAGACGGAACTGCGGGTCGGCCGCACGTCGGCACCACCCCGAACGGCTGAGGAACGCTGGTTCGGGCCGTGATGTAACCCGTAAAGCGTTGCTCTGACCGGGTGTGTCCGTTCAAATGGTCACGTGACCTCCATTGACGTACTTCTCAAGCGAAACCAGGAGCTCGGCGACGTCACTCCTGGCGACCGTTCGTCCCCGAGGCCATCACTCCAGGTGGCGGTTTTGACCTGCATGGACGCCCGTATCCGGGTGTTCGAGATCTTCGGGTTGCTGCAGGGTGAGTCTCATGTCCTGCGCAACGCCGGCGGTGTCGTCACCGACGACATGATCCGCTCGCTCGCGCTGAGCCAGCGGAAGCTGGGCACGCGTGAGGTGCTGATCGTCCAGCACACCGAGTGCGGCCTCTCGATGGTGACCGAGGATGACTTCAAGGACGAGCTCGAAGAGGCCTCCGGACTGCGTCCGACGTGGGCCGTCGAGGCGTTCCGCGAGGTCGAGGACAGCGTGCGCCGGTCGGTGCAGCGAGTCCGGCGCAGCGACTTCCTCCCGCACACCGACAACGTGCGCGGCTTCGTCTACGACGTCAAGACGGGCCATCTGAGCGAAGTCGCCTGACGCTCGAAGTACGTGAAGGCCCCCTTCATTGCGCCTAGGTACGGGTCTCGGCGAAGTCGCCTCTCCGCTGGTCAAGGAGGTTGTGAAAGCCACTTTCGCAACGTTGAAGGTTGCGAA
>NZ_JBHXJK010000198.1:0-11906 GCF_042723255.1 Amycolatopsis thailandensis | reverse complement strand
TTCCTTCGCAAGAACAATCATCCCAAGTCAGAGGGCATCTGCGTACCCAGACACACCCCAAAACCACATCAACACCGGTGCATCCAGGTTCAACGTCCCAATTCCTACATCGTCGTCAGGGGTACCCAGCACGACCGGGGGCAGACGAGGTGACGGGGGAGGATTCCGGACGCTCAACGTCCGGAATCCTCCCCGGTCGACCACGCCGCCATCCAGCAGCACGACGAAACAGGGCCCCACCGACGACAGACCCAGGACGTGCACGGCCCCGACTCCCACACCAACAGACCGAGCGTGGAGGATCCGGGACGTTCAACGTCCCCAATCCTCCACACTCGACCGGTCACACCAGCGGGCAGCTGAATACGAATCCGCCAGAACCCAACGCCACTCACGACCCTCTCGTGAGACTGCGCAAAGTACTCAAAACGGGCGTTCCGGCTGGTGAGAGTGTCTCTTGTGGCCGGTTAGATCTCGTCCCAGGGGTTGCTCTCGTACGCCTCGGTCAGGATCCGGCCGGTCTCCGCCGCGAACGGCAGCGCGACGTCGTCCACGGACGCCACCGGCCAGCCGACGGATTCCGAGTTGGTCAGGAACATGGCGTCGAACCCCGGCAGATCCGCCGGACGGACTTCGCGGGTCTCCTGCGGGACTCCGTAGCGCGTCAAGCCGCGCCGGATCAGTTGCTGGCTGATTCCGTCCAGCACGGGAGCCTGCGGCCAGACCACCGTGCCGCCGTCGAGGAAACCGACGTTCCAGATCGACGCTTCGCTGATCCGGCCCTGATAGTCGACGAACACCGCGTCGTCGTAACCCGCCATCATCGCCTCACGAGCGTGGTGGACCAGGCCGAACGTGCCGACGTGCTTGACCTCCGGCAACACCCGTTCGTAGCTCACGGAGCGCAGGCGCAACGGCGTCAGCTCGTGTTCCTTCGGCGGCCCTGTCCGGACGAGGACATCCGGGGCGGCGGGCGCGCCGGGATCGGACCAGTCCATCGCGCGGGAGAAGATCAGCACCCGCACGGACAGCGCGTCTTCACCCCGGATGGCCTGCCGGACGTAGCCGCGCACCGCCTCGGTGTCGAGTTCGCTCGCGAACATCCGCCGGGTGCTCGTCTCGAGCCGCCGAAGGTGGAGGTCGAGACCTCGGACCTTGCCGTCGCGGACCTGCATCGCGGTGAAGTGGCCATAGCCGAACGCGCCCGCCAGGTCTTCCGACCGGGCGGGCGCGCCGTTGAGTTCCAGCTTCAAGTCAGGCGACCGTGACGCCGGTGAACTTGACCTCGGTGTTGGGCGGGCCGGTCCCGTCGCCATTGCCACCCTGGACGTTGGCGCCGGCCTTGGCGACCTTGTCGAGCACCTTCAGGCCCTCGTCGGAGATGCTGCCGAAGACCGAGTACTCCGCGGGCAGTTCAGCCTCGCCGTAGACCATGAAGAACTGGCTTCCGCCGGAGTTCGGCTGCTGCGTCTTCGCCATCGCGAGGATGCCGCGGCCGTACTTGATCTCCTTGAACGCCTCGTCCGGCATGGTGTAGCCGGGGCCGCCCATGCCGCTGGCCTCGGGGTCGCCGCACTGCAGCATCTGCAGGCCGCTGGTGCCGAGCCGGTGGCACTTGGTGTCGTTGAAGTAGCCCTGCTGGGAGAGGCTGATGAAGCTCTGGACGGCGCACGGGGCGAGCGCCCGGTCCAGCGTCAGCGGGATGTCGCCCGCGGTGCTCTTCAGCACGACGTTCACCGTGCCGTTCGAAGAGACGTCCTTGCCCTCCGGCTTGTTCACCTTCTTCGACGCCTGCTTGGAGGAGTCGTCCTTGTAATCGCAGGCCACCGGGTTCGCCAGCGGCGTCGGCCGCTTCGGCAACGGAGTGCGCTCCGTGGGGATGGTGACCTCGGGGGTCGGAGGAGCCGAGCTCGGGGAAGCGTCGGAGGCGGCGTCGTCACCACTGTTAGTGCTGACGATCCACCACACCGCGCCTGCCACGATCGCGACGACGCCGACGACCGCCACCGAGCCGACGATCCTGCGTCGCTTGGCCCTCTCGGCCCGATGCACGATCTGTCGCTCGAGCTTGCGCTTCGCGGCTTCGCGGCGCTGCTGGTTGGTCGGCACCCGCCCTCCCGGTTTCCACTCGATGTCACACGTCTGAGGTAGCGGAAGTCTATGGGCACAGCCTGTGAGACCCCCGTACAGGGGCCGCTAGGCTTACTTGATCGTGATCAGGGCCATCCTGTCACCTGTTCGGCGGAAGATCTGAGGAGGCGTTTCGTGCTGGTTGTCGGATTTCCGGCAGGCCCCCTCGAAGCCAACTGCTACCTGCTCGCCGCGGACGGCGGCGGGGAGTGCGTGATCGTCGATCCCGGAGAGGGCGTCGCCGAACCGCTCGAGGCGGCACTTTCCGGACACGGCCTGACGCCGGTCGCGATGCTCGCCACCCACGGCCACCCGGATCACGTCGCCTCGGCGGACGAGATCGGCACGCGCCACGGGATACCTCTTTATCTGCACGAGGCGGACCGGCCACTCCTGGGGCCGGGCGCCGGGGAACGGAAGGACGGGATCGTGTCACTCGCCGATGGCCCGCTCAGGCTGGCCGGACTGGAGATCACGGTGTCCCGCACACCGGGACACACCGCCGGTTCGGTGGTCTTCGGGCTGACCTCCGCCGAGGGCGGCCGGATCGTGCTCACCGGGGACAGCCTGTTCGCCGGTTCGATCGGCCGGTCCGACGGCGACGGCGACGAACTCGTGCGGTCCCTGGGCGCCAAGGTGATGACGCTGCCGGACGACACCGTCGTCCTCCCGGGGCACGGCCCGGCCACGACGATCGGGCAAGAGCGGGCGGGCAACCCGTTCCTGGCCGGGACGGGCGCGTGATGACCGAGCCGACCGGGACGCCCGAGACCCCTGAGCGTCTCCCGCTTTTCCACGACGACCCCAAGCTCCGCCGCAGGCGCGGCTGCTCCAGCATCGCCGGTGTGGTGATCTTCGCGGCCGCGTTCGGCGGGATCGCCGGGCTGATCGGCGGCGAGATCGTCGGACTCGTGGTCGCCGGGGTGATCGCGCTGCCGCTGATCTACATCATGTTGTACAACCTGCGCCGCCGGGTCTGGCTCGAAGCCGACACGCTCATCGTGCGGACCTGGGGCGTGCGTCGGATCGACCTGACCGCGGCCGAGCGCATCGACCTGGTGATCAGCGACGTGCGTGGCACCCGGACGGTCAGCCTGCTGGTCAACGCGGGCAAACGCCGCAAGGTGGCGAAGGTCGACCTGGCCGTGTACTCCGGCGCGGGCGGCCGCGAACTCGGCATCCTGCAACTGCGCAAGCTGGCGAACGCGCTGCTGAACAACACCGACGCGAACGGCCTGGTGTTCTCGGAGCTGCTGGTGGCGCAGCTGAAGTCGGAGGCACGCGGGGACGCGGCGGCGGAACGGCCGCTCTACCGGCTGGCCTCGGCGGCTCCCAGCGGGAAGTACATCCAGCGGTTCACGATGGAGGCCGTCAGCCGCTTCGTGGCGACCTTGGACTGAGCCGCGGAGCCTTCCCGAGTGTCATGAAAGGGTCTTTCAGGACGAAATATGTCCTGAAAGACCCTTTCATGACACTTGCCCAGCGTGGGCCTCGGCGGCTTCCAGCTTCTCCAGCCTGGCCTTGATCTCTTCCAGCTGGTAGACGATCTCCGGCAGCTCGCCCGCGGCGAAGGTCGCCAGCCGCTCCGAATGCTTGAGCGTCGCTCGCACGTCGTCGAGCGCGGCGGCGATCCTGGGGACCGCCTCGACGGCCTCCAACGTGGAGACGAGTACACGCCGCGCGACGGCGGTCAGCTGTCTCGGGACGGCGAACAGGGCGTCGAACATGGCCCCTCCGATCACGCGGCGAACCTCGGGTGCGGCCTCTTCGTACCCGACTCCGGCCCGTGATCGCGAGGGGGACTCGCCCTTTGGGGTGCCTGTGGCTACAGGGACTCTTGAGGCTCCCGCGAGGCGATCAGCGCGGCCAGCACGGTGGTGACCGGGACCGCCGCGACGATCCCGACGCTGCCGGCCAGCGTCCGCACGATCTCCTGCGCGATGTCCTCCGCACCGAGGATCGAACCGAGCCCGACCCCCGAAAGCGACGTGTACAGCAGCACCGGCAGCGCCGCCCCCGCGTACGCCATCACGAGCGTGTTGACCGCCGAACCGACGTGGTCACGGCCGATCCGCAGACCCGCGCCGTAGAGCTCGCGCCAGCCCAGCGACGGGTTCGCCCGCCGCAGTTCCCACACCGCGCTCGTCTGCGTCACCGTGACGTCGTCCAGCACGCCCAGCGCGCCGATCACGACACCCGCCAGCAGCAGCCCGCGCGCGTCGATCCCGTGCCCGAGCGAGCCGATCAGCTGCGACGTGCTGTCGTCCAGGCCGGTCAGCGAGGCCGCGGCCGAGAAGATCGCCGACAGGACGCCGATCAGGATCAGGCTCACCAGCGTGCCCAGCACCGCCACCGAGGTTCTCGCGGACAGCCCGTGCGTCAGGTACAGCGCGACGAACATGATCGCGCCCGCGCCCGCGATCGCCACCAGCAGCGGGCTTTCCCCGGCGAGGATCGACGGCAGCACGAACAGCGCCAGCACCAGGAAGCTCAGCCCGAGTGCGATCAGCGCGGCGAGCCCCTGCCAGCGGCCCAGCACGATCACCGCGAGCGCGAACAGCCCGGCGAGCAGCAGCAACGGCGTCCCACGCTGGAAGTCGACGATCTGGAACGACGCGGGATTCGCGACGTCGCCGCCGTTGTAGGACAGCACCACCTTGTCTCCCGCGGCGAACCGCGGCGTACTCGGCTCGATCGGGAGCGTCAGCTTCAGCGGCTTCCCGGCCCCGGGGCCGTCGGTCATCGTCACTTCGCTGGTGAGACACGGTTTCGCGTCCGGCGGCGGCTCGCCGACCTGGACCTGGCCCTCGGCGAGGCACGGCCCGGTGATCGTCGCGGTGACCGTCGCGCTCACCGGGGTCCCCTGGGGGAACACACTTTTCGCCGGATCCTTGCCCCACGGGTAGAGCAGGATCATGCCGGCGACCGTCGCGACGGCGAGCGGGATCAGGAGCCACATCAGCAGCTGCCGGACCCGGCGCGACGCGGGCGCGGCGGGTCCGTGACCGTGCGAGTGCCCATGACCGTGTCCGGCAGGCTTGGGTTCGGGCTTCGGTTCCGGCTTCGGTTCGGCCGCGCGCCGCTTGCCCGGCTCGGCCGATCGGGGCCGCTGTGCCGGGGGCCGGGGACGTCGTGCGCCCTCCGGCGGCGGGGTCCGGCGCGGCGAACGGGACGTTCCGGGCGAACGATCGGACGGGGTGTCCGTTACCCGGCGAATCGGGCCGGTGTCGTCGTCGGAGATGTCGCGGCGGTTCACCCGCATATCCTCCACAGTCCGTGACGCGTCCCGCACACGGCCTAGCCGAACGCCTGCCTCAGGTGGACTCGGCGGTAGGCCGAAGGAGGGGTGTCGAAGTGGTCCAGGAACGCTTGGCGAAGGGTCTCGGTCGACCCGAAACCGCATCGCCTCGCGATCGAAGTCAGCGGGAGTTCGGTGCCGCACAACAGTTTCGCCGCGTTCTCGGTCCGTGCCGCCCGCACGTACCTGCTGGGCGTGGTGCTCAGGTGCGCGTCGAACAACCTGGTCAGCTGCCGGGTGCTGATGCCCGCCCGTTCGGCGAGGACGGTGGTGCCGAGATCACCGGCGAGGTGTTCGGCGACGTACGCGGTGATGTCGCGGACGAGCCGGTTCTCCGGTGGCGGACCGGACAGGAACATGCTCACCTGCGCCTGATTGCCCGGCCGCTGCAGGTAGGTCACCAGCATGCGGGCGACCTCCCTGGCGACGCTCGGGCCGTGGTCCTCCTCGACGAACGCGAGCGTGAGGTCGATCCCGCTGGTGACGCCCGCCGCCGTGTAGACGTTGCCGTCGCGCACGTACAGCGGCACCGGGTCCACGTTCACCAGCGGATAGTTCGTCGCGAGCCGGTTGGCGAATCGCCAGTGGGTGGTGGCGCGGCGCCCGTTGAGCAGTCCGCACGCGGCGAGCACGGTGGCGCCGGTGCACACCGAGGCGACGCGACGGCTCTGCTGCGCGAGCCTGCGGACGTGGGTGACGAACCTCGGGTCGGCGGCGGCAGCCTCGTGCCCGGTGCCGCCCGCGACGATCAGCGTGTCCAGTTCGCCGGCCACCTGGTCGAGCCGGTGCTGCGCCTGGAGGACCAGCCCGGACTCGCAGCGGATGCCGCGGCCGTCGACGCTGGCGAGCATGATCTCGTACCCCGGCTTGCCGCCGAGTTTGCTCGCGGCGTCCAGGACGTCCGCCGGACCGGCGATGTCGAGCATTTCGGCATTGCTGTAGCCGACGATCAACACTCTTCTGGGTGAACCCGGCATGATCGAACGCTAGCAGTAGCGCCCGGCCGTCGGACGTTGTTCGCAGGAATCCGGACATCCGGCCCGCCGAGGTCTCGTCCCTGCGACACGGTTGTCCCCATGACAGACGACAAGAAGACCATCGCCTTCGTGGTGTACCCGGGGATGACCCCGCTCGACATGGTCGGGCCGCTGACCGTGCTGGACGGGATGGCGAGTTCGGGACAGGAGTACCGGACGGTCGTGGTCGGCGAGACGAAGGACGCGGTCGTCACCGACAACCCGTTGAAGCTCGTGGCGACGCACACCTACGACGAGGTCCCGTCGCCGTACGCGCTGCTCGTGCCCGGCGGCGCCGCGCCGACACTGAAGGCACTGGCCGACGAGAAGCTGATCGGCTACCTGCGGAAAGCGGGGGAGAACGCGGAACTCGTGACCTCGGTGTGCACGGGATCGCTGCTGCTGGGGCAGGCCGGTCTCCTGGAGGGCCGCCGGGCGGCGACGCACTGGATGTTCCGCGAACTGCTGGGCGCCTTCGGGGCGGAACCGGTCGCCGAGCGCTGGGTCGAGGACGGGAACGTGATCACCGCCGCCGGGGTGTCGGCGGGGATCGACCTCGCGCTGCACCTCGTCGAACGGCTCGTCGGCGCCGAGATCGCGCGGACGATCCAGTTCGTCATCGAGTACGACCCGGAGCCGCCGCAGGGCCCGCTCGACTGGTCGAAGCGGCCGTACGGGGACCTCAAGCCGTTGCTGGAGCACACGCTGAACGAGGCGCTCGCGGACGAACCCGCCTTGAGGGACAAGCTGCTCGCGCACACCGGATAGCGAGGGGGGCGGCCATCCGGGTGAGAAACCGCCGAAACGGGGACTGCGCCGGGTTACATTCGGGTCATCCGTCCAGGTGATAGGTGGTCAGTGGAGTTCAAGGTGCTCGGCCCGCTCGGGGCCTCCGTCCCGCTCCCGTCGGCGGCTCAGCCCCGTCGGGTGCTCGCGGTGCTGCTGACCAGGCCGAACGAGTTCGTCCACCGGGACACCCTCGTGGACGAGCTCTGGCCGCGGGATCCGCCGTCGAGCGCCGCCGCGGTCGTGCAGATGGCGATTTCCAAGCTGCGCAAGGCGTTGTCGCCCGGGGTGCCGGTGGACGACGTCCGGCAGCGGCTGCGGGCGGGCCGGGGCGGGTACCGGCTGACGGTGTCGGAGGGGGAGCTGGACGCCGCCGGCTTCTCCGGGCTGGCAGGCTCGGCCGCGACGGCGACCGGCGCCGAACGCAGGGCGCTGCTCGAACGGGCATTGGGGTTGTGGCGCGGCCGGGCGTTCGCCGACGTCCCGGCCGGTCCGCTGGTGGAGGCGCACCGGCTGTGGCTCGAAGATCAGCGGTGTTCGGTACTGGGAAGGCTCGTGGAACTGGAGCTCGCGACCGGTGACCACAAGGCGGTCGCCGACCGGTTGGGACCCGAACTGGCCGCCCGGCCGGGTGACGAGCGCTTCGCCGGGTGGCTCGCCGAGGCGCTGCACGGGCTCGGTCGCCGGGACGCCGCGCTGGCCGTCCTCGACCGGTGCCGTCAGGCGCTGTGGGAGCACGCCGGTGTCTCGCCGGGGGAGAACCTGCTCGCGACCCACCGCCGGATCGCCGGAACGGGCTGGTCGGCTGGAGGTCCACCGTGCGGCCTTCCCCCGGCGACGCCGGACTTCACCGGCAGAGCCGGGGAACTCGCGGACGTCGCACGCGCAGTGCGGACTCCCGCGCCGGTCGTGTTGCACGGCGCCGCGGGAGCGGGGAAGAGCACGTTGGCCGTCCAAGCCGCGTGGCGGACGCGCAAGCGGTTCCCGGACGGTCAGCTCGTCGCCGATCTGCGGGAGACCGGCGATGTACTCACCGGGTTCCTTCGCGCGCTCGGCTTCGCGGAAGCGGAACTCCCCGCCGACCGCGCCGGGCTGATCTCGTTGTGGCAGAGCCACACCGCGGACCGGCGGCTGCTGGTGATCCTCGAAAACTGCCGGTCCGAGGCCGAGGTGCGGCCGTTGCTGCCGAGCGGTCCCGGCTGCGCGACGATCGTGACGACGAGGCGACGGCTCGCAGGGCTGGTCGGGGCGCGACCGGTCGAGATCGGTCCGCTGCCATACGCGGAATCGAGGCTGCTGCTCGGCGCGGTCGCCGGAGAGGGACGGCTGGCCGCCGAACCGGACGCCGTCCGCCGGGTGCTGGCCTGTTGCGACGGGCTCGCGCTGGCGGTGCGCGTGGCGGGGATGAAGCTGGTGCAGCGGCCGAGACTGAGCGTCGCCGAGTTCGCGGCGCGGCTGGAGCACGAGCGCCTGCGCCTCGACGAACTCGCCGCCGGAGACCTGGCCGTCCGCCCGGTGCTCGCCGCGGCCCTCGCCGAGCTTTCGTCAGGACAGCGCGACTCCTTGCGGTTGCTCGCTTTTCCCGGCGCGACCGAGGTCGCCGACTGGTTCGCGACGGCCCTGCTGGGTCGTTCGTCCCGCGAAGCTGCCGAGCTGCTCGACGACCTGGTGGACGACCATCTGCTCCACGTCGAGCCGGATCAGGCCGGTTTCCCCCGGTACCGGCTGCCGGGGCTGGTCCGGCTCGCGCATCGGGAAGCGCCGGACCCCGTGGCTCTCCGGCGTGCGCTGACGGTGATGGCGGCGTTGGCCGAACACGCTTCGGCCGCGCTCGGCGCCGAGTATCCGCCGCCTCGGCGCATCGACGCGCCTGCCGTGGCCGCGGACCGGGTCGCGGCCGATCCGGTCGGCTGGCGTGCCGCGGAGTCCGCGAACCTCGCGCTCGCCGTCCGGACCGCGAAGAACCACGGCTGGACCGAGCTGACCGCGCGGCTGGCCGAGGCCTACAGCGACCTCGTCGGTCCTCGGAACGGCGGTTCGGCCGCCTGGCTCGGGTTCGGCGTCGTGCGCGATCGCCTCGACCTTCCGGCGGAGGCGGAGAAACTGCTGAAGCTCGGCCATTCCCACGCCGACGCGGGGGATCTGGCGCGGGCGAGGACCTGCTATTCGCTGGCCGAGGCCCGCTTCCGCTCCTCGGGCGATCCGCGGGGCACCGGGGCCGCGCTCGTCGCGCTCGCCGACGTCGACGCGGACTCCGGCCGGACCCACGCGGCTGTCGGCGCGCTGCGGGAGGCGCTGGACCTGTTGCGGGACTGCGGTGACCTCGCCGGGCAGGCGATGGCGTCTTCCCAGTTCGGCTCGCTCTGGGACGACCTCGGCGACTTCCGGCGGGCGAAGGAATGCTTCGACGCGAGCCTGCTGCTCTCGTTGCATTGCGAAGACGGGCACCAGCACGACAGATCCGCCAAGCGGTACGCCGACGTCCTGCGACGGCACGGCCGCCTGGACGAGGCCGGCGATCTGCTGACGAGCGCGCTGACCGGCACCCGGAGCTCGCGCGAACGCCACTGGGAGGCGCACGTCCTGCGCAGTCTCGGCGATCTTCACGCGAAAGCGGGCGACGCGGGGGAGAGCGAACTCTGTCTTTCGCGGTCATTGGAGCTGTTCGAAAACGCCGGGCACCGGCACGCCGCCGCGTACACGCATCGGAGTTTCGGCGAATCCCTGCGGCTCGCGGGCGAGCACGTCCGGGCCGCCGATCATCTGGGACTCGCGATGAGCACGTTCCGCGAGCTCGGTGACCGCCGGGGCGGCGGATACGCCTTGCTCAGCTTCGGGCGCCTGCGGGCGGATGAAGGCGCCGCGACCGAAGCCGCCGAAGGGCTCCGCACCGCCGCGGGGCTGTTCCGTGAACTGGGATTCCCGGTGTGGGAATTGCGCGCGCTCAAGGACCTTTCCGCCGTCGACACGGGCACACGCCAGCGAGAGCGGACTCGTGAAGCCTTGACGAAGATCCGCTTCGGAACGACCCCGGCATAGCCCGCCGAGGGACCACCGGCCGCCGAGTTTGGCGAAGTTATGGCCCCGGCGTGTTGACTCTCGCTCAAGTGAGCGGACTTCGCGCCGCCCCGAAATCGCGGAACTGGGGGTGGCGGCGCGTGCTCGTGGCCGGGTGACGCCTTCCGAGGGCAGGAGGCGTCACCCGGTTCGTCGGCCTAGCCGTTCACATGCAGGAGGACGTCCGCCTCGTCGAGGAGCCCTTGGTCGAGCGGGAAGTAGCCCTGCCGCGGAACAGGATCGGTCCGGACGCGGGCGGACGGTACGTCGGAAGCGGGGAGCAGGCCCCAATCCGTGGTGACGTGCTTCCGCAGGAAGCCCTCGTAGGTGTCGGGCTCGGGCTCTTCGAGCGCGATGGACTCGCATCGGCCGAGGCTGGTCGCGACGAAGGTGTAGCGATCGCCGAGCAACGGGGCCACCAGCGCGCCGGCGGGGAACCAGGTGACGTCCGTTCCGGCCATGCGCATCGTGCTCGGCCGGCGGCGCAGGTGGAGATTGTGGGCGAAGACCAGCGTCCTGCCTCGTCCGGCTTCGGCGGCGCGGATCTCCAGCAGATTCCGAGCCATGATGGCGTCCCTGACCGCGGACAGTGGCATGTACCGCTCGTTCGGCTCCAGGGGTTCCGCGCATTGCCTGTGGTAGCGCAACATATCGATCCCCGCCATGAGGTGGAGTTCCGCCCGTGACCACGCGTCCGTGACCGGTTCCGGTTTCCGCGAGCGGAGCGCGGCGAGCAGCTCGGCCGCGATCGCGCGCAGCCGGTAGGCCTCTGCCGTGGCGCCGATCGACGAAGCCGCCTCCATGACGGCTTCGGTGCGGCTCCAGCGTTCGTCGTCACCGGCCGGACCCGCGATGTCCACGTCGAGCTCCAGGAAATCGCGGGCGTACTCGAGATAGCGCCGCGGACTGGGCGCCGAGGTGTTCTCGGTCTGCGTGTCGAAGCCGTGGAACGACAGCCGTTCCGAGGGAGGACGGTTCTCGTTGAACTCGCGCATCCAATCGATCAGCCGCCGGTTGGCTTCGACGGTGCCGAAGACGTGGGTGAAGCCCTCGCTCATCGCGAGGTCGAGGGTTCCGGTCCCGTCCTGGACGTGGTCGTTCGCGACGAGCGCGGCGACGCGGTCGGTTTCGAGGGCGATCGAGCGGAAGCCACGGTCGACCAGCTGCGCGAACAGTTCGTTGCGGATCTCGGCGAAGACCGGGGTCGCGTGCGTGGGCTCGCCCAGGCCGAGCAGGTCGCAGGAGGGGGTCACGAAGTCTCGGATGTCTTGACTCATGAGGTTCAAGCGTATCGTTGATGCTTCAGTTGAAACTTTGGCCGCGTTTCGGGAGTTGGGCTGCGGGCAAGGTTCAAACGGGTGGGTAGGTGGTGGCGCCTCGTCCGCCTCCTGTACTTGGAAGGGGGCCTTCACGCGTAGCCGCTGTGACTACTGGTGCGGCCGGGGCGATCCTGAGTTAGTGAAGGCCTCCTTCGCTACCTTCAGGGTAGGTAAGGAGGCCTTCACTACCTGGCTGCGAGCTACCGCGGCCAGAAGCGACCGCCCCATTCCGGCGGAGCCGTTCCCAAGTCCGTGAAGGCCTCCTTGAGGGACCCAGAGTCCCTCAAGGAGGCCTTCACG
>NZ_JBHXJK010000197.1:0-12058 GCF_042723255.1 Amycolatopsis thailandensis | reverse complement strand
TGAAGGCCCCCTTCCTTGCGCTAGGCGCAAGGAAGGGGGCCTTCATGTACTTCAGGCGGGCGAGGCGCGACTCAGCGGCTCAGGTACCCGAGCCACCCGCCGTACCCCGTGATGTCCTCCGCGCCCTCCACGGCCAAGGGTTCGCAGACGAAGCCGGACACCTCGCTCCCGTCGGCCAGCCGCACCTTCCCGATCGCCAGCGGCGCGGGAACCCCCGCCACGAACTCGCCGAACCCGGCGTGAGGCAGGTCCCACACTTCGGCGGCGATCGCGGAGCCGCCCGAGGCGACCCGGACGAGGCCGGGCTTGGGCGGCACGGTGTCCAGCGCGTAGAACCGGTATTCGGCCGCCGTCGGACCCGCGGAAACGAACCGGCCGCCGCGGGATGTCAGTTCGTGGTTCAGCGGTTGCCCGCGCAGATGCGCGCCGACGACGGCGATCCGCGTCCGCCGCGGCACCAGGCGGGCGACGTCGGCGAGGATCCGGTCGGCGTTCGCGGCGCCGACCAGCATCACCCCGAACGGCAGCCCGCCGACCGTCCCGGCGGGCACGGCCAGCGAGGACAGGCCCAGCAGGTTCGTCGAGTTCGTGAACCGGCCCAGCCGGGCGTTCACGCCCAGCGGGTCGGCTTCGACCTCGGCGATCGTCGGGTGTTCCGTCGTCGTGGGCAGCAGCAGGCAGTCCACAGTGGACAACACTGCCGACGCCTCCCGCGAAAGACCGTCGAGCGTCGCGAGGTCGCTGAACACCCGATGCGCCGGTATGTCCTTCGCCCCACTGATGATCTGCCGCACCGCCGGATCGACGGCGTCCGGATGGGCGTCGACGAACTCGCCGACCGCCGCATACCGCTCGGCCACGAAGGCGCCCTCGTACAGCAGGCGCGCCGCGGCCACGAACGCCGATATGTCGACAGTGACCAGCTCCGCGCCCGCCTCGCCGAACGACTCGGTCGCGGCGGTGAACGCCTCGGCCCACCCGTCCTGGAGAGGGCCCACCTCGGAAGGCACACCGATCCGGAAAGGACGGTGCACGACCGGAAGGTCCCGGGGCTCGCTCAGGCAGGCGAACGCGGCCGTCGCCTCATCGACCGTCCGCGCGAACACGGTCACGCAGTCGATGCTCGCGCACGCGGGGACGACACCGGTCGTCGGCAGCAGCCCCCGCGTCGGCTTCAGCCCGACGATCCCGTTGAACGCCGCCGGGACCCGGCCCGACCCCGCGGTGTCGGTGCCCAGCGCGAGATCCGCGATCCCGAGCGCCACCGCGACCGCCGACCCCGAACTCGACCCGCCCGACACGTACGCCGGATCGATCGCGTTCCGGACCGCGCCGTGCGGACTGCGCGTGCCGACCAGCCCGGTCGCGAACTGGTCCAGATTGGTCGTGCCCAGGATCAGCGCCCCGGCCGCGCGCAGCCGCGCCACCACCGGCGCGTCCTCGGCCGGCTGGTACGCGTACTCGGGGCAGGCCGCCGTCGTCGGCAGCCCGGCGACGTCGATGTTGCCCTTGACCGCGGCGAGCTTCCCATACAGCGGCAAGGATTCCCCTGCCGCGCGACGGGCATCCAGCTTCTCCGCGTCGGCGAGCACGTCCGCCTCGGGCCGCAGGTCGATCCAGATCTCGGGCCGGTCGACCCGCGCGATCCGGTGGTACGCGGCGCGCACCCGCTCCGTCACGCTCATCCCGCGCTCCTTCCCAGAACCACCAGCGGGGTGCCGGGGGCGACCTGATCGCCGGGCGAGACGAGCACCTCGACGACCTCACCGGCGGCGGGCGCGGGGATCCGCGCCTCGGTCTTCATCGCTTCGAGGATCACCAGCGTCTCCGCCGCGCCGACCTGCTTGCCGGGTTCGACGTCCACCCGCCACACGGTCGCCGCGAACGGCGCCTCGACGACGTGCCCGCCGGGCGGGGCCTCGACCTTCGTGGTCGGGACCTTCGCGCCGGCCGGTTCGGGGCGAGGGTCGAACTCGCCCGCCGCCGCCCAGGCCTGCCGTTCCGCCTCGAACGCCGAGCTCTGCTTCTCCCGGAACGCGGCGATGTCGGCGGCGTTGTCGGCCAGGAACCGTTCGTGGTCGGCCAGCGCGAACTCACCGTCGGTGATGTCGAGTTCCAATTCCCCAGCCGAGCTCTGGGCCCGCAGGTCCAGCAGTTCCTCGGCGGTCACGGGGTACCACGAGATCCGGTCGAAGAACCGCAGCAGCCACGGCGAACCCGGTTCGAAGGATCCGCGTTGCCGCCAGCCGCTCCACACCTGCACGGTCCGCCCGACGAACTGGTAGCCGCCGGGACCTTCCATCCCGTAGATGCACAGGTACGAACCACCGATGCCGACCGAGTTCTCCGCCGTCCACGTGCGCGCCGGGTTGTACTTCGTGGTGACCAGCCGGTGCCGCGGGTCCAGTGGCGTGGCCACCGGCGCGCCGAGGTAGACGTCGCCGAGCCCGAGCACCAGGTACTCCGCGTCGAACACCGTGCGGTAGACGTCGTCCACACTGGACAGACCGTTCACGCGCCGGATGAACTCGATGTTCCACGGGCACCACGGCGCGTCGTCGCGCACCCCCGCCATGTACCGCTCGATAGCCTCGCGCGTCGCCGGGTCGTCCCAGGACAACGGCATCCGCACGGTCCGGCTCGGCACCACCAGGTCGCCGGTGCGCGGCAGATCGTGCTCCACCTCCTGCACGAGCCCGAGCAGTTTCGGGACCGGCAGGACGTCCGGGTCGACGTGGACCTGCAGCGAGCGGATGCCCGGCGTGAGGTCGACGACGCCGTCGAGGCCTTCCGCGCCCAGCCTGTCGGCGAGGGCGTGGACCCGCATCCTCAGGGCCAGGTCGAGTTTCATCGGCCCGTACTCGATCAGCAGGTTGTCGTCGCCGCTGCGCCGGTAGGTGACCTCGGGGTTCTCCTCCGAGGTGGACAGACGGCCGAGGATGCCGCCGTCGTCGATCGGCTTCCGGGTCGCCTTGACCGCCGCGCTCGGAGAGACGCGCAGGGACCCGGCGTGCTCGGTGGTGATCGGCACGAACCGCACGGTGTCACCCGGCCGCAACTGGCCGAGCTTCCAGCGCTGCCCGGTGACCACGGTCGCCGGGCACACGAACCCGCCGAGGCTCGGCCCGTCCGGGCCCAGCAGGATCGGCAGGTCGCCGGTGTAGTCCACGGCGCCGATCGCGTACGGCGTGTCGTGGATGTTCGACGGGTGCAGCCCCGCCTCGCCGCCGTCTTCCCGTGCCCAGCGTGGCCGGGGCCCGACGAGCCGGACGCCGGTCCGCGCGGAGTTGAAGTGCACCTCCCAGCCGGTCGCGTAGAAGGTTTCGACGTCGTCCGGGGTGAAGAACTCCGGCGCCGCGTGCGGTCCCTCGGACGCGCCGATCTCCCAGTGCGTCGTGAACACCGGTCGCTCGGCTTCGGGAACCGGGCCCGCGACGGCGTTCTCCGGAACCGGTCCGGGAGAAAGGACGTCGCCGGTCGCCAGCGCGCGGCCGCCGTGCCCGCCGAAGCCGCCGAGCGTGAACGTCGCCGCGCTGCCGAGGAAGTCCGGCACGTCGATCCCGCCGCGGACGAGGACGTACGCGCGGAGCCCGGCGGTGCCGGTACCCACGTCGAGCACGCTCCCGGCGGGGACTTCGAATGGCGTCCACTGTGGAACGTCGTGGCCGTCGACGGTGACCGGAGACGGCGATCCCGTGACGCAAACGATTGCGTCGTCGGTGAACCGCAGCGAGACACCGTCCACAGTGCACTCCAGGCCCGGCGCGCCCTCGGGGTTGCCCAGCGCGCGGTTGCCCAGGCGCAGCGACAGATCGTCCATCGGCCCGTTCGGCGGGACACCCACGTGCCAGAACCCCAGCCGTCCAGGCCAGTCCTGGACGGTGGTCATCGTGCCGCCCCGCAGGACCTCGATCCGCGGCTCGGGATCGGTGATCTCGTCGAGCGTCGCGGTGTCGTGCGTGACGTCGTGCAGCCGCCGATCCGCGGCGACCGCGCGCAGCTGCCCGAGGTTCGTGCGCACCCCGTCCACCCGGCTTTCGCCGAGCGCGGCACCCATCGCGGCCAGGGCTTCGGCGCGGTCCGCGCCGACGGTGATCACCTTGGCGAGCAGGGGGTCGTAGTGCGTCGTCACCTTCGCGCCGGCTTCGACCCAGGTGTCGACCCGGACACCCTCCGGGAAATCGGCGCGGGTCAGCAGCCCCGCGCTCGGCCGGTGCCCGGCGGCCGGATCCTCGGCGTAGACGCGTGCTTCGACGGCGTGCCCGCGCGGTTCCGGCGTGGTGGCGAACATCCCGGTGTCGCCGTCGGCGAGCCGGAGCATCCACGCGACGAGGTCGATGCGATAGACCGCCTCGGTGACCGGATGCTCGACTTGGAGCCTCGTGTTGACTTCGAGGAACGCGGCCTCCTCGCGAACCGGGTCGTAGATGAACTCGACCGTCCCGGCCGACCGGTAGCGCACCGAAGCGCAGAGGTCGACCGCCGCCGAGACCAGTTTCTCGCGCACCGCGTCGGGAAGTCCCGGGGCGGGGCACTCTTCGAGCACCTTCTGGTTGCGCCGCTGCAGCGTGCAGTCCCGCGTGCCCAGCGCCAGCACCTCACCCGCGCCGTCGCCGAACACCTGGACCTCGACGTGCCGCGCGTGGGTCACGAGCCGTTCGAGGAACACCCCCGAGGTCGAGAAGCTCTTGGCGGCGATGCTCTGCACCGCGTCCCAGGCGTCGCGCAACTCGATGACATCGGCGCAGGCGCGCATGCCGATCCCGCCGCCACCGCCGGTGGCCTTGAGCATCACCGGGTAGCCGATCCCGGCGGCCGTCGTCTCGGCGTCGGCGAGGGTGTCCAGCAGCCCGGTGCCCGGCAGCAGCGGGACACCGGCCTCGACGGCCTTCTCCCGCGCGGTGTGCTTGCTGCCGAAGACTTCGAGATGGTCCGCGGTGGGGCCGGCGAACCGGATCCCCGCCGCTTCCGCCGCCCTGGCGAACGCGGCGTCCTCGGACAGGAAGCCGTAGCCGGGATGGATCGTGTCCGCCCCGGTCTTCAACGCGGCTTCGATGATGGCGTCGGCGAGGAGGTAGCTCTCCCTCGCCGGCGCCGGACCGAGCCGGACGGCTTCGTCGGCAAGCCGTACGTGCGCGGCCGTACGGTCGGCGTCGGAATGGACGGCGACCGTCGGAATGCCCATCTCCCTTGCGGTGCGGATGATCCGGACCGCGATTTCCCCCCGGTTGGCGACGAGCAGTTTCACGCGTCACCGCCGGTGACGACCATGCGGACGGCGGTCGGGTCGAAGCCGTTGCACGGGTTGTTGATCTGCGGGCAGTTCGACACCAGCACGAGCACGTCGGTCTCGGCGCGCAGCTTGACCTCCATACCGGGCGCGGAGATGCCGTCGACGATGCCGAGCGTGCCGTCCTGTTCGACCGGCACGTTCATGTACCAGTTGACGTTGCTCACCAGGTCCCGTTTGCCGAGGCCCCACTTCGCGCCCTCGGTCAGGAAGTTCTCGACGCAGGCGTGCTGGTACCGGGTGTGCTGGCCGTAGCGGAGGCTGTTGGACTCCTTGCTGCAGGCGCCGCCGATCGTGTCGTGCCGCCCGCAGGTGTCCGCGACGACGGTCAGCAGTGGGTCGCCCTCGCCGGTGCGCAGCACGCTGCCGGTGGTGAGGAAGATGTTGCGCTGGGCCGAGATCGTGGCCGCCGCGCTGTACCTCTTCGCCGTGTCGGCCGCGTCGTAGCAGAGGAAGTCGACGGCCTGGTTGCCGCCGAGGTCGATGATCGCGAGTGTCTCGCCCTTGCGCAGCACCGTGGAGTACGGCGTCCGCGGGGCGACCTCGGTGTCGGAAATGACCGTCATGCGATCCCCCTGGCGGTGAGGTAGTCGGCGGTGTTCTCGAAGGCGCGCTGCGCCTCGGGTGACGCTGTCCATTCAGGACTGTCCGGAGTGGACGGTGTGCTCCGCTGGGCGAAGACGCGCAGCGGGGTGACCGTGTAGTCCGGGCGCGGGTCGAGCGGGTGCGCCACGTTGGCGATCAGGACGACGACCGGGAGTTCGGTGCGCAGGACGACGGATTTGCCCGGCCCGGCCGAACCGGTGAACGTCAGCCCGCCGTCGGTCTCGACGTGGACGCCCTGGAAGAAGGACAGGCTGGGCGGGAGATCGCGAGGAGTGAGCCCGTTCTTCGCCGCGGCGAGTGTGAACAACGCGTTCCCCGACGGCGAACCGCCCTGAGGACTCCCGTCGCCGTAACGTTCGACGTTGCCGTCCACAGTGGACGTTCCGCAGAGGGCGTCGTGCTTGCCGCTTTCGTCGGTGACGACGGTCGCGAGGACGCGAGCCTGGTCCGAAAGCAGTGCGATCGCTTCGCCGAGATAGGCGTTCCACTGGACCTTCACCGTGTCCGCGACGTTCAGCCGCTCCCACGGCTGATCGGCGTTGAACAGCAGCAGATGCGCGCAGGCGTCGCCCTCGACGTCGGTCAGCCGCAGTTCGGTGCCGCGGGCGAGGACCTTGTGGGTGTAGCCGCCTCCGGCGACGGTCTCGGCCCAGACCAGCTTCGCCGGGTCGATCCCGGACGGCGGATCCGGCCAGGTGGACGCGGGGATGGCGGGCATCGCCTCGGTCACCGTGCCCGCTTGGGCGCGGGCGTGGTCGCGAGCGCCGTACGTGGTCGATGTCGTGCTCATGGAACCTTCCTTCAGGTCGCGGGGACGGGAACCGTGGTGAGCGCGGAGCGGCGGCGCCAGCAGAGATAGCCGGTGAGCAGCGCGGCGCCGACGAACTCGATCGGGAACAACAGGACCCAGACGGAACCGGTACCCGCCAGGTCGTAGATGTCGGCTCGTGGCCAGGCGATGTTGACGATCATCATCGCGCCGTACCCTACTGCCGCCACGTTGACCGGAATAGCCCATCGCCCCAGGGAGAAATGGCCCGGTTCGGCGCTGAAACGGCCTTGACGACGCCGGATCAGCAGCGGTCCGGTCACCAGCAGATAGGCGAGGTAGACCACGACCACCGACGTGCCGGTGATGGTGCTGAAAATGGTCGGATTGCCGAGATTGAGCAGCAGCAACCCGATTGCGAGCAGTCCAGACAGTACCGCGGGCGCGATCGGCGTGCCGGTGCGGGCGTTGACCGCGGAAAGGCGTTTGGCGCCGGGAAGCGCGCCGTCGCGGGCCATCGCGTAGAACAACCGGACGGTGCCGGTCTGGATGGTCAGCGTGCAGACGACGACCGCGATCGCGACGTCGGCGAGGAACACTCGGCCCAGCGTGTCACCGAAGACGGCCGTGATGACGTACGGCAGGCCTTTCCCGGCCAGCTGCCCGTCGGTCAGGCTCGGGGCCGCCATCAGGGCGGTGATGACGACGGCGAGCCCGCCGATCCCGGAGATCAGCAGCGCGCGGAGCACGGCGCGGGGTGCGGTGCGGCGCGCGTTCTTGGTCTCTTCGGCGACCGACGCCGCGGTGTCGAAGCCGTACAGGACGTACGCGGCCATCAGTGCCGAAGCCAGGACGCCACCGACGCCCGGGCTTTCGCCCGCGGGCTGGAGCACGACCTGCGGACCGCGGACCGCGAACATCGCGAGACCGATGATCAGCACGAGGACGCCGACGAGTTCGGCCGCGACCCCGACGTCGTTGATCCGCGCCATGAGCCGCACGCCGCCCGCGTTGATCGCGGTGGTGACGACGATCAGCAGGGTGCCGAGCAGGACGGCGTTGCTGGCGCCGGTCGGCGACGTGATCGCCGGATCACCGCCGACGAGCTGGAAGCCGCTCCAGACCGACGGGAGGACGACCTGCAGCGCGATCGCCGCGCCCGCCAGCGCGACGACGCAGCCCACCAGCATCATCCAGCCGGCGAGCCACCCCGCGAATCCGGGGGAGAGGTGTTTCGCCCACTGGTAAACCGATCCTGCCAGCGGAAATCGGGCGGCGAGTTCGGCGAAGTTGAGCGCGACGAGCAATTGCCCGGCGATCACCAGCGGCCATGTCCAGAAGAAGAGGGTGTCACCGAACGAATAGCCGAAGGCGAACAGCTGAAAGACCGTGGTCAGGATGGAAACGAAGGAGAAACCGGCGGCGAAGGCGGAGAAACCGCCCAGCGTCCGGCGAAGTTCTTGACGGTACCCGAAGGCGGAAAGGTCTTCGGAGGGCATTTAGGGGGCTCCTGTCTGGAGGGCCGAATTTCGATCGGTCGACCGAAATTAAGCGCGTGCGGGATCCTTCCGATCTCCGCCCGGTAAGCGCGGTGTTAACAGATACCGGATTCGGTAACCTGGGCCGACCACCGGACGTAACAAAGATCTTCGCGGAGAAATGGCAGGATCGGATAGATGACAAAAACGACCGGGGTGGGCAGACCGAGAGCCAGCGGTGCCGCGGCGAGCAAGCGGGAAGCGCGGCTCGCCGTACTGGACGCCGCGGGGGAGCTGTTCACCGGCGCCGGGTACGCGGCGACGACCACCCGAGCCATCGCCGAACGCGCCGGACTGCGCCAGGCGTCGCTCTACTACCACTTCCCGTCCAAAGAGGACATTCTCGCGGCGCTGCTGGAGGACACCGTCCGGCCGTCACTGGACGTCGCGGGCGGCCTGTCGGCCAAGCTCGCGCCGGTCGGCGCGCGGCTGTGGGCGCTGGCCTACGCGGACATCCATCTGCTCGGCAGCGCGCGGCACAATCTCGGCGCGCTGTACCTGCTGCCGGAGATCTCCTCGCCAAGGCTGGCGCGCTTCCGGGCCGAGCGGGCGGAACTCAAACGCGTCTACGGCTCGCTCGTCGCGGCGGCGGGCGTCCCCGGCGAGCTGCTCGGCATCCGGACCGACCTCGTGTTCGGGCTCGTCGAGAGCATCGCGATCGTCCGGCGTGACCAGCCGGATCTGGACGTCGAAGCGCACGCCGTCGAGGGTGCCGACAGCGTGCTGAGGCTCGCCGGTCTTGGGGAACCGGACGCTGGACTGCGCGACTCGGCGCGGGCGCTACTGGAGGACTGAAGGGGACTTTCCCCGCATGCGGTGAGGTGAAAGCGCCCTTCACCGCGTGACATGCGGGGAAAGCGTCCTTCAGCCCCGGGTCAGGCCGGGGTGGCGTGGAGCGCCTTGCTCAGCGCGGCCACGGTCAGCTCCACCTGCCACGGCCGCGCTCCGGCGTCGCGAAGGACCTGGGCGACGGAGTCCTCGCTCAGGTCCGCGGGCGGACGCCAGCAGGTGCGGCGCACCAGCTCCGGCAGCAGCAGGTTCTCCACCGGCAGCCGCCGGTCCTCCGCGATGGCGGCCAGCGCCGCGCGGGCGGCGGAAAGCCGGGCGGCGGCGTCGGGGTCCTTGTCCGACCAGCGGTTCACCGGCGGCGGGCCGTCGGTCTGCTGCGCGGGCGTTGGCAGTTCGTCGGCGGGCAGCGCGCGGGCTGCTTGCAGATGCCGCAGCCAGCTCGCGGTGTACTTGCGCTGCACCCGGCCGCTGAACACCGGCAGTGCCTGCAACTGCTCGACGGTCTTCGGGTCCGCGGTGACGGCGTTGATGATCGCGCTGTCGGGCAGGATCCGGCTCGGCGCGCGGTCGCGTTTGCGGGCGAGCTCGTCCCGCGCCTGCCACAGTTCGCGGACCGCGGCGAGGCCGCGGGCGCTGCGGATCTTGTGCACCCCGGACGTCCGTCGCCACGGCTCGGCCCGGGGGGCGGGCGGCGGCGCGGTGCGGACGGCCTCGAATTCCTGCTGGGCCCATTCGAGTTTGCCCTGGGCGGCGAGGTCGGCTTCGAGCTTCTCGCGCAGTTCGACGAGCAGCTCGACGTCGAGGGCGGCGTAGTTCAGCCAGTCGACGGGAAGCGGGCGCTTCGACCAGTCGGCGGCACTGTGCCCCTTCTCCAGCTGGTAGCCGAGAAGGAGTTCGACGAGGGTGCCGAGGGCGACCCGTTCGTACCCGGCGAGCCGTCCGGCGAGTTCGGTGTCGAACAGGCTCTTCGGGTGCAGGTCGAGTTCGGCGAGGCACGGCAGGTCCTGAGAGGCCGCGTGCAACACCCATTCGGCGTCGTTGAGCACTTCCGCGAGGGGCGCGAGCTGCCCTTCGAGCGGAATGGGGTCGATGAGGAAGGAGCCGGCACCTTCGCGGCGCAGCTGGACCAGATAGGCCTTCGGCCAGTACCGGTAGCCGGACGCGCGTTCGGTGTCCACGGCGATGGCCCCGCTGCCACCCGCGATCTTCGCGCAGGCTTCGGCGAGGGCTGTCGCGTCGGCGATCACCGGCGGAGTGCCCTCGGCGGGCTCGCGCAGCAGAACCGGTCCACCGGTGTCATCGGTGCCGGTGTTCGGGTCTGCCTGCGGATCTCCGGGTCGGTCGCCTTCCATAGGTGAAGACCCTACGGGACGAGCGGGCCGCGCCTGGTCCGCCCGCCCCGCAGGGCAGTTCGCCTTTGTCAGCGGATCACGCCGGCACGCATCGCCAGCGCCACCATCTGAGCCCGGTCACCCGTGCCGAGCTTGCGCCCGATGCGGGAGAGGTGAGACTTCACCGTGAGAGCGGAGAGGCTGAGTTCCTCACCGATCTCCTTGTTGCTCTGGCCGTCGGCGACGAGTTGCAGCACCTCGACCTCGCGCGCGGAAAGCTCGCGCGGGGTGTTGTCGGTGCCTGCTACTCGGGTGCCTGTGGCCAGGACCGGTGCGACGCTCGGGTCCGCGTAGACGCCGCCCTCGAGCACCCTGCGGACGCCGTCGGTCACTACGACCGGCGATGCCGACTTGAGCAGGTATGCCTGGGCGCCGGCCTGGAACGCCGACCTGACCGCGTACGGGTCGTCTGATGAAGCGAGCACCACAACGCGAGGCCAGCCGTGGCTACGGAGTTCCGTAACCAGCTCGATGCCGCTGCCATCCGGCAGTCCGAGATCGAGGATCGCCAGATCACAAGGCCCGGTGGCCTGTGCTCGCGCCCTCGCCTCGGCCACGGTGGCGGCCTCGTGGACGGTGCCCGCACCCATCTGTGCGAGTCTTGCTGAGATTGCCTCCCTCAACAGCGGGTGGTCATCGACCACCAACACGGAAAACAGCTCTTCCCGCGGGTGCGGAACCATGCTCGCCGGCAATGAACCGGCTGGCGTGGATCGGACGGCCTGAGAAATGCCGACGGTAGCCACGTCACTACCTCCCTGGAGTCGGTCGTGCCCCCCGACCGGCACCGGGACTTTCGGCCGTTTAGCCGCGCCAGCTTTAGACCGAAAGTGGTGTCGTCGATGGCACTGTAGCCGCCCTGAGGCCTTCACGGGGGGATCGAATGGGTATCTATCTCAAACGAGTAGTTACTCAGGGAGTTCGTTGTAACACGATCGGGCTAGTACACAGCCGGTGGCTAACGCATCGCCGAAAGAACACGATGCACTGGGGTTACCGGGGTCCAACCGACTGTGCAGATGGAGCGTGCACCTGCCGGTGCCTCTGCTCGGGAGCCTCGGAGGACAGTGTGCGGCAAGCCGGAAACCGCCTCCGGCGTGGGGCTTGATCAACTTCGCGGAGAGTCATGATCGCTTCGCTGGGTGACCGTCATGGTAACGCTCCGGATGCGTCCAGTGGTGTCCGCGAGGGCGTTTCCGGCGGTCTTGATCTTGTTGCGGACGGTGACAGGACGCGTAGCACGAACGGGGTGGTCCAGACCTCTGTATGGACGGCTCCGCGCAGGTGGGAGCTGGTCTAGTCCAGATGACCCTGAAGGGCCTCTGGGTGGCGTATGGACGCTCTGAGGGCCCCGCAAATGGGGTAGGCGAAGGTGCTCTCGGCCGCTTCGCGGCGCCTTCGCGCCCTAGGCGGCGGTCCGTGAAGGCCTCCTTCCCTACTTTGAGGGTAGGGAAGGAGGCCTTCACGGATCTGCGGGCGGTAGCAAGGGGCCTTTAGTATCGGCAGGTTTGCTAGCGACGCTAGATGGCCGGAAATCGCAAGATAACCCGAATGCTATGTCTCGATTGATGGGATTCCGGCGTGTCGAGGCGAAGCGCAAGTCCGTGAAGGCCTCCTTGAGAGTCCCCGAGTCCCTCAAGGAGGCCGTCACGGGCTTGCGGCAGAGCAGGGAGAG
>NZ_JBHXJK010000196.1:1185-12166 GCF_042723255.1 Amycolatopsis thailandensis | reverse complement strand
CGCTAGATCCGATCTAGCGAACGCCCGGCGGCTTTCTCGCGCCTGAAGGGTGAGGCGAGAGGAGGTCGGTCGTGAACGACAGTCCGCTGCGGGTCGCGGTGATCATCGGCAGTACCCGTGAAGGGCGGGTGGGGGACGCCGTCGGCAAGTGGTTCACCGGCCGCGCGGAAGGCCGGGACGACCTCGTCACCGAGGTGCTCGACCTGATCGACTTCGACCTGCCCGCCGCGCTGCCGGAGCAGCCGACCCCGGGAATGAAGCGGCTCACCGCGCGGATCGACGACGCGGAGGCCTACATCGTCGTCACTCCCGAGTACAACCGCAGTTTCCCGGCGTCGCTCAAGCAGGCGATCGACTGCGCCTACGACGAGTGGCGCGTGAAGCCGGTCGGCTTCGTCTCCTACGGCTACCGGTCACAGGGCCTTTACGCCGTCGAGCAGCTGCGCTCGGTCTTCACGGAGCTGCACACGGTGACCATGCGGGACACCGTGGCCTTCAACCTCCTCGACGGCACCCCTTTCGACACCGACGGCCAAGGACAGGCCGTCACCACCCTGCTCGACGAGCTCGTCTGGTGGGGCCTCGCCCTGCGCGCAGCGCGTGCCGCGCGTCCCTACGTCTGCTGAAAGTTTCTGAAAGGAAAAGGAAAATGAGTGAACTGGCCATCGAAGCCTCGGGGCTGGTCAAGGTGTTCGGGGAGAAGCGGGCGGTCGACGGGATCGACCTGAAGGTCCCGGCCGGCACCGTGTACGGCGTCCTGGGCCCGAACGGCGCCGGCAAGACCACCGCGGTGAAGATGCTCGCGACCCTGCTCCGCCCCAACGGCGGTGAGGCGCGCATCTTCGGCAAGGACGTCGTCCGCGAGGCCGACGCCGTCCGGTCCATGGTGAGCCTGACCGGGCAGTACGCCTCGGTCGACGAGGATCTGACCGGGACCGAGAACCTGGTGCTGATCGGCAGGCTGACCGGGCACCGCAAACCGGCCGCCCGCGCGCGGGCCGAGGAACTGCTGGGGGCGTTCGGCCTGACCGAGGCCGCGGGGCGGCAGGTGAAGAACTACTCCGGCGGGATGCGGCGGCGGATCGACATCGCCGCGAGCATCCTCAACACCCCGGACGTGCTCTTCCTCGACGAGCCGACGACCGGGCTCGACCCCCGCAGCCGCAACCAGGTCTGGGACATCGTCCGCGCGATCGTGCGGCACGGCACCACCGTCCTGCTGACCACGCAGTACCTCGACGAGGCCGACCAGCTGGCGTCACGGATCGCCGTCATCGACCACGGCAAGGTGATCGCCGAAGGCACCAAGGGGCAGCTGAAGGCGTCGGTCGGCGCGGGTGCCATCCACGTCCGGTTGCGCGAGGCCGATCAGCGGCCCGAGGCCGAAGCGCTGCTCGTCCGCAACCTGGAGGCGCAGGTGGTGCTCGAACCGGACCCGGTCTCGCTGACCGCACGGCTTTCGGGCGAGAGCAGCGAACAGGGTGCCGCCGAGCACGCCGCGCGCGCCCTGGCCGAACTCGCCCGCGCGGGCATCGTCGTCGACACCTTCTCCCTCGGCCAGCCGAGCCTCGACGAGGTTTTCCTGGCCCTCACCGACCGCACCGCCACGCCTGAGGAGAGTGCAGCTTGAGCACCACGGCAGTCAAAGAAAACGAACCCGTTCTCGCGGCACCGAAGGCGGAGGATCTCGCCGCCGTCCTGATCGCGAAGAACCGCCCTCAGCGCCCCAGCGCGCTGTCGGCATCGGTCACCTTCGGGTGGCGCGCGATGCTGAAGATCAAGCACGTGCCCGAGCAGCTGTTCGACGTCACGGCGTTCCCGATCATGATGACGCTGATGTTCACCTACCTCTTCGGCGGCGCGCTGTCCGGCTCGCCGACGCAGTACCTGCAGTTCGTGCTGCCGGGCATCATGGCGAGCAGCATCCTGATGATCACCATGTACACCGGGATTTCGGTCAACACCGACATCGAGAAGGGTGTCTTCGACCGGTTCCGCACGCTGCCGATCTGGCGGCCGTCGGCGATGGTCGGCTACCTGCTCGGCGACATGCTGCGCTACCTCATCGCGGCGCTGGTGATCCTCGGCGTCGGGCTGATCATGGGCTTCCGGCCCGGCGGCGGGGTCGGTGGCGTGGCCGCCGCGATCCTCCTGCTGCTGGCGTTCTCGTTCGCGTTCTCGTGGATCTGGACGATGTTCGGCCTGCTGCTGCGCAGCGAGAAGTCGGTGATGGGCGTCAGCATGATGGTGCTGTTCCCACTGACCTTCCTCAGCAACATCTACGTCAACCCGGAGACGATGCCGAGCTGGTTGCAGGCGTTCGTCGAGGTCAACCCGGTGACCCACGTGGTCGCGGCGGTCCGCTCGATGATGGACGGCAACTGGGACGGCGGCGAGATCACCTGGGTGCTGATCGCCGGCGCGGTCATCCTCGCGGTCTTCGGGACGCTGACGATGAGGCTCTACAACCGTAAATGAGCTGGGGGTGACAAGGTCCCTTGGTGGCTACAGCCGCCAAGGGACCTTGTCGTCCGGCGCGTAACGGCACGAAGACCCGGTGGTGACCGACGCGCGCAGGTGCGTGGCCAGTGCCGGGTGCTGCTCGTCGAGTTTGCGCAGGGTGTCCCGGATCCGGGCGGTCACCGTCTTGCGCGCGCGTTCGGCCTCGTCGCCGAGCCGCCGGGTGCGCCCGCCGAGCCCGGCGGCGGATCGCAGTTCCGCGAGCAGCGCGTCCCGTTCACGATCCAGCGCGGCGGCGCGGGTGTCCTGGCCCAGCGCGGTCGCGGAGTCGATCAGTTCGTCGAGTTCGTCCAGCCGCGCCCGGTAGCGGGCCTTCGCCTCGTCGTCGAGGACGGCGTCCCCGCCGAGGCTCTTGGCGGCGACGACCACCTCGCCGCCCTCGGGGTCGAGAAGCCGCACGGCCGTCACGTCCGAACCCGGCCTGCCGAGCAGGAAATGCAAGTCCCGCAAGCCTTTCGAATCCGGAAGGTGCGCGGTGACGCCGTCGAAGTGCAAGGTCCACACGGCATCGTCGCGGCGGAACTCGGCGGCGGGAACGGGCGGGGTCCGTACGCTTTTCCGGGTCTCTTCCACCCGCGCCACGACGTGATTCATGCCGATCGCACCCGCTTCTCTGTCCACTTCGGACAAGAGTGCCGCCGCTTCGGCCGGGTCTTCTTCGAGATTCCTGCCCAGCAAGGCTTTCGCCAGCCACGACTTCGCTTCGACCGCCCACGGCGTGGACTGCATCCGGTCGGCCGAAAGCGCCGCGTCCCGCAGCTTTCCGGCCGCCTCGTTCCACCGGTGCTGGGCCAGGTCGAGTCTGCCGAGCCACAGATCGACGGGGCCGGAGACCTCACAGCCGTAGAGCGAGACCACCCACTCGCCGCTGTGCGGCGCGAGCGTCGCGCGGGCCGCCTCGCAGCGGTCGGGATCTCCGGACAGCGCGGCCGCCTGCGCCTGGCAGCGCAGCCACAGCGGCTCCAGTTCGCGCGGGAACGGCCTCGCCTCGGCCGCGAGATCGGTGAGCCGCACGGCTTCCGCGACGTCCTCCCGTTGCGCGGCGGTGATCGCTTCCAGCAGCCTGCTGTAGCCGTAGCCGCTGTGCGCGATCTCCCGGTGCAATCCGACGAGGTCCTCGAAACGGCCTTGCAGACACCATCGCGCCCACCTCTGCAACTGGTGCAGATTGCCGAAGTAGGGATGCTCGCTGTCGCCTTCCACGTGCTCCAGCCGCTTCAGGAACGCCTCGGCCTCGGCGAACCGGCCCTGGAGGATGGCGATGATGTTCTGGTCGATCATCGAAGCCAGGTACGAACTCGGCACCAGGTTGGCGCTCGCCATCGCGAGGAAGTCCCGGTACTGCTCCAGATAACGCGGATCACCCTGCTCCAGCAACGCCACCCAGCGGAACGACGACGCGAAATGCTCCAGTTCCGAGTTCCCCGTGCGGCGGCCGACCGCGATCAGCTCCTCGGTGAGCCGTTGCCGTTCCGCGGCGGTACCAGGCCCCCAGATCGCGTCGTGCCGGGCCCACAGCCCGAACAACAGGGCGGAATCGTCGTGCACGTCGCGGGCGGTCATCATGATCCGCGCGGTCACTTCCTGGGTCATCCGGTCGACGGAGACGTCGTCGCCGGGTTTCCCGCCACAGAGCCGCTGGTACGCCTCGGTGAGCAGGGCGGTGGTCTCCTCGGCCCGCAGCCCTTTGTGATCGGCCCGGATCAGGGTCAGCGCGAGCCGGGCGAGCAGATCATCGTCGTCGAGTTCGCGGATGAGCGCCTTCGCACCGTCGAGAACCTCTTGCCCTTCTTCGGAACTCTGGTTCCGTGTGAGGTGGGCGCCCAGTTCGAGGGCGATCACCGCGCGGCGGCGGCGATCCACCACGACCTCCATCGCTCGCCGGTAATGAGTGGCCGATTCCTCGAGCGCCATGCGGCCGGTGGCGTCGATCGCGGCGGCGAGCAACAGGTCGACGGCCTCGCCCGGATCGAGTTCCCGGCCTGCGAGCAGTGCGTGGCGGGCCATGTCCGCGGGGAAGAGCCTGTCCGGTGACGCCGGGGCTTCACGAACCGTCGCGATCACCGCGGCGTGCTGTTTCCGCCTGTCCGCTTCGGACAGGCTCGCGTACAGCGTTTCGCGGACGAGGTCGTGCGCGAAGGCGAACCGGCCCTGCCCGTGCACCACGGCCAGCCGCGCCGCGACGGCCTGGTCGAGCAGCCTGTCGACCTGGGGCACCGGTGCCGACGCCACGCCCGCGAGCAGTCTCCGGTGGAACTCCCTGCCGAGTACCGACGCGGTGGTCAGCAGCTCGAGAACAGGTTGGGGGAGCAGGGAAAGCCGTCGTTGCAACGCGTCGGCCACCCCGGGCGCGATGGTCTCGGCGGAACCGCCGCTGTGCCAGAGCCGCGCTGTCTGCTCCACGAAGAACGGGTTGCCGCCGGTGCGGCGGTGGACCTCGGCGACCAGCGCGCTGTCCGGCTCCGCGCCCGCCGTCCTGGCCATGAGCGTGCCGACCTCTTCCGGTTCGAGCCCGGTGAGAGTGACCGAAGTGGCCTTCGCGAGCAACGGCAGCATGAGTGAGCGAAGCGGGTGATCGGTCGTCTCGACCTCGACGTCCCGATACGTGCCGATCAGCAACAGCCGTTCGAACCAGGTGTGCCGCGCGGCGAATTCGAGCAGCCGCAGCGACGCGGCGTCGGCCCAGTGCAGGTCGTCGAGCACCACCACGACCGGCTGGTCCTGGGACGCTGTCACCAGCACGCTCGTCACCGCGTCGTACAGGCGGAACCCGTCCGCCGCGCCGTCGCCGCGGGTCTCGCCGAGCAGGACGTCGAGCTCGCTGTCCGCCATCGCGGCCCAGCAGCCCTGCCCGACCGCGCGCCGCAACCCGCGCACCACCTGCGTCCACGGCCAATAGCCCGGTGCGCTCGACGAGTCCCAGCAAGACCCGTTGAGCACCAGGGCGCCGAGGCGCTTCGCCTCTTCGGCGGCGCCGGTGACCAGCGTGGTCTTGCCGATCCCGGCCTCGCCGGTGACCAGCACCAGCCCGCCGTGGCTTTCGGCGGCGCGGGCGATCTCCGCGCGGAGCACACCCGCGGGATGGTCTCGTCCGATGAGCGAGGGTGACATGTCCGAATCCTCCCAGGAAGGTCTGACAATCTCACGACACCGGCCGGATGTCAGGCGTTCTCTCCGGTCCGTCGTGACCGACCGTGACCGAGGTCTCCCGGCCACCGGGAACCGTCCGCGGCCCGAATCCGACTTTCTGGACGTGACGAATCGAGTGGGACGGCGGGTGAACAGCCGTCGAAATTCCTGCCCGGCCGGGCGAAGGCGGCCTGTTGTGCCAGGTCAGGTGGTCAGTGGCTGGAGTAGGGTGCGGAGTATGGGGAGCATTCGCTCGCGCGTGCTGGCGTGGATCGGCCGCCGCTACCTCGCGCGTCAGCAGAAAAACGGCTTCGACCTGGCCAAGATGTCGATCATCCCGGAAAACGCGCTGAGGCCGCTCAAACGCGACGGCCTCGACCCGGTGGCCGAGCTGGGCCGGATCCGCGCGGAAGAGCCGATCAGCAAGCTGGACCTGCCGTTCGGGATGAACGCCTGGCTGGTCACCGGTTACGACGAGGCCAAGGCCGTGCTCGGCAAGGTGACCGAGTTCAGCAGCGACTTCACGAACCTGGTCGGGAACGCGGGCGTGACCGAGGACCAGAACCCCGGCGGGCTCGGGTTCGCCGATCCGCCGGTGCACACCAGGCTGCGGCGGCTGCTCACGCCGGAGTTCACCATGCGGCGGCTGTCCCGGCTGGCGCCGCGGATCGACGAGATCGTCGCCGACCAGCTCGACGCGATGGAGAAGGCGGACGGGCCCGTCGACCTGTGGGAGGCCTTCGCCCTGCCGATCCCGTCGCTGACCATCTGCGAGCTGCTGGGCGTCCCGTACGAGGACCGTGACGATTTCCAGCGCCTGAGCACCGCGCGGTTCGATCTCTTCGGCGGCGCGGGCGCGTCACTCGGCGCGATGACGGAGTCACTGTCCTATCTGGACGACATCGTCAAGAAGCAGCGAGAGAACCCGGGCGACGGTCTTCTCGGCATGCTCATCAAGGAGCACGGCGACGAGATCGACGACCGCGAACTGGCGGGTCTCGCCGACGGTGTGCTCACCGGCGGGCTGGAGACCACGGCGAGCATGCTCGCCCTCGGCGCGCTCGTCCTGCTGAAAGACCGTTCGCTGTTCGACACCGTCCGCGGTGACGACGACGCTGTCCACAAGTTCGTCGAGGAACTGCTGCGGTACCTGACCGTCGTGCAGATGGCCTTCCCGCGTTTCGCCAAGGAAGACATGGAGGTCGCCGGCGTCCGGATCGCGAAGGGCGACATCGTCCTGTGCTCGCTCAGCGTCGCGAACCGCGACGGTGTCCTTGGCGAGGACATGGAGAAGTTCGACGCGACCCGCGAGCCGACTTCGCACCTCGCCTTCGGCTGGGGCATCCACCGGTGCATCGGCGCGGAACTGGCCAGGATGGAGCTGCGCACCGCGTATCCCGCGCTGGTGCGCAGGTTCCCGGAGATGCGGCTGGCGATCGAACCGGACGAGGTGGGCTTCCGGAAGGTCTCGATCGTCTACGGCGTCGACGCGCTGCCCGTGCTGCTGGACTGATGCTCAGGCGACTCCTCTCGGCCGGAACTGGACACTGATCCTCGGCCCGACGGGTTTGGCGGTCTTCGGGATGGCGTGTTCCCAGGTCCGCTGACAGCTGCCGCCCATGACGATGAGGTCGCCGTGGCCGAGGGCGTGCCGGACTGTCTCGCCGCCGCCGCGCGGGCGCAGCGCCAGTTGGCGGGCGGCGCCGACCGAGACGATCGCGACCATGGTGTCCTCGGTGCGCGAGCGGCCGGTGTCGTCGCCGTGCCAGGCGACGCTGTCACGCCCGTCCCGGTAGAAGCACAGACCGGAGGTCACGAACGGCTCGCCGAGCTCGTCCGCGTAGTGCGCCGAGAGTGTTTCCCGTGCCTCGGTGAGGAGCGGATGGGGGAGCGGCATGCCCTCGCGGTAGTAGCTCAGCAGCCGGGGCACGGCGACGACGCGGTCGTACATCTGCCGTCGTTCGGCGTGCCAGGGCACGTCTTCGGCGAGCCGGGTGAACAGTTCGTCGGCGCCCGCGAGCCAGCCGGGCAGCACGTCGATCCAGGCACCCCGGGTCAGCTCGGTGCGCCGCAATCCGCCGAGTGAGCCGAGCCCGAGGACGGCGCACTCGTCGAAGAGCGAGGCTTGAAGCGCGGGTGTCATGGCGACCGAACCTACCCCGGTTCCGCTCATTTGTCGAACGCGTGTTCGATCGGATAAATTGACCTGCGCCCGGCGGCGGCGCCGGGCACGATGGTCCGCATGATCGACACAGTCAGGTCCGCGGACGGAACGCCGATCGCGTTCGAACGACGCGGCGCGGGGCCGGTGGTGGTGCTCGTCGCGGGCGCCGGCAACGACCGGCACGGAGACGAACCGCTGGTCGCGGAATTCGTGGTCGAGTTCTCCGTGGTGACCTACGACCGCCGGGGCAGGGGCGACAGCGGGGACACCGCGCCGTACGCGGTCGAGCGCGAGATCGAGGACCTCGCCGCCGTCGTCGCCGCGTTCGACGAGCCGGTGATCGTGCACGGCATCTCCTCCGGCGGCACGCTGGCGCTCCTCGCCGCCGCGGCGGGAGTGCCGATGGCGCGGCTTTCGGTCTTCGAGTCGCCGTATCGCGGCGAAACCGAAGACGTCCCCGAGGGGTACGCGGACGAGATGCGCGACCTGGTCGCGGCCGATCGGTGGGACGACGCCGTCGCGCTGTTCACGATGTCCGCCGTCGGCACACCCGCGGAGGCCGTCGCCGCGGCCAAGGCGACGCCGATGTGGGCCGAGCTCCGGTCCTACGCGCCCACGCTCGTCTACGACGCCTTCGTGCTGGGCGACTCGAAGGTGCCGGCCGAGCTGGCGTCGATCGCGACGCCCGTCCTCGTCGTGAACAGCAACGGCAGCACGGACTGGCTGAAGGCCGCCGCTCTCGCCACCGCGAAAGCGATCCCGGGGGCGAGGCAGGTCGAACTCGACGGGGAGTTCCACAGTGTCCCGCCGGAGCGGCTCGTACCGGAACTCAGCGCGTTCTACCGGGATCCTCGGTGAGCCGGAGGTAGGCCGCGCCGCGTGGGGAGATCCGGTAGCCGACTTCGAGACTGAGCGTCAGGCCCAGGCCCTTGAGCTTCCGGATGTCGACCTTCAGCGGTTCCTTCTCGCGGCCGAGGAGGTCGGCGAGTTCCTGGGCCCGGCGACCGGGATTGTCGGCGATGAGCCGCAAGGTCTCGCGGGTCCACAAGCGGTATCTGTCCATCTTGGACAAACGTTTGCGGATGTCTTCGACGTCCTTTTCGGACAGTTCGGTATCCGCGCTGAGCGTCCGCCGAGGATCGGGTCCGAGATAGCGCAGGCGGACGCGGTACACCGGGGCGTCCGCGGGGCCGCGCAAGGTCCCGCGGACCGCGTCCGCCGAGTCCGCCCCGGAACGGCGGGCGTCGGCGTCGGTGATGGCGGCGGGGTCGACTATCTCGACCGAGTCGACCTCGATCACTCCGGCTTCCAAGCGCATGACGTCACCCGGGTGGACGTTCTGTTTCGACCAGCGCCGGAAGGTCAGGTCGATCGTCCCGGCCGCGAGTCCTTCGAGGACCGTCATGGAGAGGATCACCGTCGTTACCCAATCAGCGGGACGCCGGAGCGTCAACGTCTTGTCCGATGACGGTTCGTACTCGTACAGTCGCAGCCTGGTCCTGGTCTGGACCACCACCGCCGCCCTGAGTGTGCAGGAGGCAGGATGCGGAGACGACTTCGGACCGCCGGGGTGGTCGCGGCGGCCGTACTCGGCCTGGTGGCGGCGGCGATGCCGGCGAACGCCCAGGTCGGCACCGGGCCGTGGACGGCGGAGAACCCCTCGTTCAACGTCCAGGAACGCGGATGTGGCAACGTCGACGGGCTGAACTTCGAACTGACCTGTTCCACCGGGAGCGGGGACCAGCGGGCCGAACGACGCTACGTGACCTACACCGGCGGGACCCGGCAGTTCGAGGGCTCGTTCCGGATCACCAGCATGGCGGGCACCCGGATCAGCCTGAAGCAGACCTTCCGCGACGCCCCGACCGCCGGACCGTACTTCATGCTCGCGGTCGAACGCGGCGGACGGCTCTACGCCGTCCACGGCGGGGAGACGCTGGGAAGCGGGGCGACCGTCGGGACGTCGGTGCGGGTCAACACCGTGCACCAGGTCGGGAGCACGCACAAGGTGTACATCAACGGATCGCTGAAGCAGACGGTGAGCAGTAGCAGTGGCAGCTACTACGACAAGTTCGGCGCTTACCGGACGGCCAGCGGGGCCGGGCCGGTCAAGGTGACTTGGAGCGGGATCAAGTTCTGGCGGAAGTGAGCCGGTGTCACGGACCTCGGCGCCACGCGTCGAGGTCCGTCCACGCTTCGAGGGTCTGACCGCTTTCGAACCGGCGGCGTTCCCCGGTGACCGGATCGGTGAATTCGAGGACCTTCGCCAGCAGCTGCAAGGGTTCGGTGAAGTCGTCGAGCGGGGTCTCGGTCAGCTCCGGGTAGAAGTCGTCGCCGAGAATCGGCAACCCGAGGCCGCTCATGTGCAACCTGAGCTGATGGGTGCGGCCGGTCGCGGGAAGCAGGCGGTAGCGGCCGAGCCCGTCACGGTGCTCGATCAGCTCGACACGGGTTTCGGCGTTGGGCGGTCCGTCGACCTCATGGGCGGCGATGACCCCGCGTTCCTTGACGATGCGGCTGCTGATCTCGCGCGGCATCGCGATGTCAGGGTCGTACCGCGCGATCGCCTCGTATTCCTTGTGTACCAAGCGATCCCGGAACATCGTCTGGTACTTGCCGCGGACTTCGGGAGTGATCACGAACAGGATGAGCCCGGCGGTGACCCGGTCGAGCCGGTGGGCGGGGACGAGCGCCGGGAGGTCGAGTTCGCGGCGGAGACGGACCAGCGCGGTCTGCAGAATGTGCCGCCCGCGCGGGATCGTCGCGAGGAAATGCGGTTTGTCGGCGATCAGGAAATGCTCGTCGCGGTGCAGGACGGAGACCTCGAACGGGACCTCGACCTCATCGGGCAGATCGCGATGGAACCAGACGAACGAGTCCGGCACGAACGGAGAATCGACGCCCAGTGGCCCATCCAATCCGACGATGCGCTCCTCGCGGAGCATCTCCTCGATCCGCTCGGGCGCGACGCGGGGGAGCCGCTCGACGAGGTGCTCCCGCAACGTCGTCCAGGGCCCCTCGGTGGGCATCTTGAGCCTCGCGGGGTCGAGCCCGTGACGGGGCGGGAGCGGCGGGCGGAGCTTGCGTCTCATCACCCCGCACTTTAGCCGCGACCAGGTCGGACGGGTTGTCGCGCGTTGCGAAAGCCACGTTCGCAACCTTCAACGT
>NZ_JBHXJK010000196.1:0-1175 GCF_042723255.1 Amycolatopsis thailandensis | reverse complement strand
CCACCCCCATTTTCCCCCGCTACCTGGGCGGGGGGTTGTCCGCGCGGTCCCAACGCCAGGTGCTCACCTATCCTGTCGCGCATGTGGTCATCCCCCACGTCCCGAGAGTTATCCACAAGTGGGGCTGATGTGGCGAGTTGTCCACAGATCGGCGAAAGGAGGTGGTGTGCGATCGATCGCGGCGCCGACGATCATGAGGTGAAAACCGGAGACTGGGCCCGTGATCCCGAGGGGCTCTATCGACACAGCCGTGGTGGCGTGATCACCGTCGCCCGGCTCGCGGAACTCGGCGTTCCCTCCATGACCTGCTATCGCCGGTGCCGTCCCGGGAAGTCGTGGCGACGACTGCTGCCGGGAGTCCTCCTGCTGAACTCCGGCGAGCCGACGCGGCGGCAGCTGATCGACGCCGCGCTCCTGTATGCGGGGCCGGATGCGGTGGTGACGGGAGCGACCGCGTGCCGACGGCAGGGGCTGCGGGCTCTGCCGGACCACCCTTTTCGCGTCCATCTGCTCGTCCCCCTTGAACACAAGGTCGGAAGTTCCGAGCATGTGACCATCGAACGCACGATCCGGCAGCCGCAAGCGGTCGTGTTTGACGGGGTGCCGCTGGCGCCTTTGGTCCGGGCCGTCCTCGACGAGTGCCGTCGGCTCGGCTCACGGCAGGAGGTTTCGGCTCTTCTCGCCGAGGCGGTGCAGCGGGGTGTGAGCCTTCCGGAGCTGTTCGCGGAACTCGATGCCGGGAGTAGTCGCGGCACCGCGATCCCGCGCGAAGCGTTGCGTCGCATCGCCGACGGAGCCCGGTCGGCCGCGGAGGTCGACGCGATGGGAGTCTGGCGAATGAGTGGTTTGCCCGAGCCGCAATGGAACCGCGAACTCCGGGACGAAAACGGCGAGTACATCGCGACCGCTGATGGCTACTTCGCAGCGGTGGCCTTGGCCTGGGAGATCGATTCGTACGATTTCCACTTCGGCAAGCAGCACTACGCCGCGACAGTGGCGAGAAACGCCAGGTATGCCGCCGCCGGAATCGTGGTTCTCCAGACTTTGCCCAGCCGACTGCGGACAGAGCCGAAGCGTGTTGCCGCCGAGCTCGTCGCGGCTTATCGGGCCGCCACTGCCCGAAGCGGAGCCGCATGACTCGCCGCCGCGGCGTTGCGAAAGCCACGTTCGCAACC
>NZ_JBHXJK010000195.1:0-12227 GCF_042723255.1 Amycolatopsis thailandensis | reverse complement strand
GGGGTGTGGGGAAACCGGGACATACACCGCCCCTATTTCCACACACCCCCTCGCGACAGCAAAGGTCCCTTGCTCCCTTCCCCGCCAAAACCGCAGGTCAGCGCCCCCGGCGATAGCAAAGGTCCCCTGCTACCCCGCCACCCCGAGCCCCGCCAGCACCTCCCGCGCCCCCGTCGTCAGCTCCGCGAGCCCCGGCGGCCGCAGTGAGCCGGTCCCGGCCAGCGCGTCGAAGATCGTCCCGTCCAGCCACGCGACGAGCACCCGCGCGTGCCGCTCCGGCTCCGCCGAGCCGCGGTCGGCCAGCACCTCGGCACACCGCCGCCGGATCACCAGTCCGCCGCGGTCGTACGCCTCGCGCAACTCCGGCCGCCGCGTCGCCTCCAGTGCGAACTCGTACCGCGCGAGCATCCGCGTCCGCCCACCCGTGATCGCCGCGTGCGCGAACCCCGCCACGTACTCGGCCAGCCCGCCGGGCGGCGGATCGAGGGTGACGTCGTCGAGTTCGACCATCCGCGAGATCGCCAGCTCGAGCAGCGCCGCCCGTGTCCGGGCGTAATACGACGTCGACCCCGACGGCAGCCCGGCGAATCGGTCGACCGCGCGATGCGTCAGCCCCCGCATCCCTTCGGCCGCGATCACTTCGATGGCCGCGTCCCCGATCGTCGCCTTTCGCACTCTACAAGTGTAGTAGTACTCTACACATGTAGAGGAGGTCCACATGCGCAAAGCGATCGTGGTCGGCGGAGGAATCGGCGGACTGACCGCGGCCATCGGGCTGCACGGCATCGGCTGGGAGGTCACCGTCCTGGAACGAGCCCCGGAGCTCACCGCCGTCGGCGCCGGCATCTCCCTGTGGCCGAACGCCCTGCGTTCGCTCGAAACACTGGGCATCCGCCTCGGCGACCTGCGGGAACAGTCGTCGGGCGGCCTCCACGACCGCGAAGGTCGCCGCATCACCCGGTGGGACGCCGAGGCGTTCCGCCGTCACCACGGCCGCCCGCTCGCCGCCATCCACCGCGCCGATCTCATCGACGCGCTCCGCGACGCCCTGCCCACCGGCAGCGTCCGCACCGGCACCGAGGTCACCGGACTCGACGACCTCGACGCGGACGTCATCGTCGCCGCCGACGGAATCCACAGCGGCGTCCGGAAAAAGCTGTGGCCACGGCATCCCGAGCCGGTTTACAGCGGCAGCACCGCCTTCCGCGCGGTGACCGCCCCTCCGCGCCCGGTCGAGCTCAGCACGAGCTGGGACGACGGCGCCGAGATCGGCGTCATCCCGTTGCACGACGGCCGCGTCTACTGGTGGGCGAGCTACGTCGCCGAAGCGGGAATCCGGCACGCAGACCCGAAGTCGTACCTGAAGAACCGCTTCGGCGGCTGGCACGAACCCATCCCCGCGCTCATCGACGCGACAGAGCCCGAAACGCTGCTCCACCACGATCTCTACCTGCTCGGCACTCCCCTGCCCTCATACGTGAAAGGCCGCGTCGCCCTTCTCGGCGACGCGGCCCACGCGATGCCGCCCTTCCTCGGCCAAGGCGGCTGCCAGGCGATCGAAGACGCCGTCGTCCTCGCCGCCGCGCTCAGCACCGACGATGACATCGACACGGCGCTGAAGAATTACGACGAGCAACGCCGCCCGCGCAGCCAGGGCGTCGTCAAAGCCTCTGTCCAAGCCGGGAAAATCGGGCCACAGCTGCGTAATCCGCTCGCCGTGGCCGTCCGGAACGGTGTGTTCCGCCTGCTCCCCGGCGCGCTCACCGCCCGTATCGGCGCCGGCGTCAGCGGCTGGATTCCTCCCGTTCCCCGCCGACCAGTCCCGCCTCGTACGCCGTGATCGCCGCCTGCACCCGGTTCCGGGCACCGAGCCGGTTGAGGATCGTGCTCACGTAGGCCTTCACGGTCCCCTCGACGACGAACAGCTTCGCCGCGATGTCCGCATTGGACAGTCCGGAACCGAGGAGTGCCAGCACTTCCTGCTCGCGCGGCGTCAGCTTGCCGATCAGCGTCTTCGCTTCTTCGGCACGTGACACCTGGTTGCCGGAGAATCGGGCGATGACCCGCTGCGCGACCTTCGGCGAGAGGAAGGCCGCGCCACCGGCGACAGCGTGGATCCCCGCGAGCAATTCGCGGGGATCACCGGATTTCAACAGGAATCCGCTCGCGCCGAGGCCCAGCGCGCGCTCGATGTAGGCGTCCTCGCCGAACGTGGTCAGCATGATCACGCCGATCTCCGGCAGCAGCCGCCGGATCTCCTCGGCGGCCTTGAGCCCGTCCATGACCGGCATCCGGATGTCCAGCAGCACGACATCCGGCCTGGTCGCGCGCACCTGCTCGATGGCGGCACTGCCGTTCTCGGCCTCCGCGACCACTTCGATCCCGGCGTCCGCCGCCAAGATCGCCGACACCCCGGCGCGGATCATCGCCTCGTCATCGGCCAGCACCACCCGGATCATCCGGGTTCCCCCTTTGCTCGTCTTCGGTGATCACGTCCTTCGCCACGAGTTTCCCGGCGGCGAAGCACAACCTGTAAGCCTCGTAGTTCAAGTTGAACACAGTGCGCTCAGTGCCGTAGTACTCACAGGTCGCCCCGGCGGGCACCGGCGGCTCCACCACGCGTGGCCGCGCGATCCGCTGGGCGCCGGGCAGGACGGACGCGAGTTCCGCCCGCGTCTGGCCCGTCCGGATGCGGTCGTAGTCGCCGCCGGGCAGGACGGAGCGGTACCACTGGACGAGGAACACGCTCCCGCTGATCGCGACCACCACGCCGAAGAGCCCGATCGGCACGACGATCGCCTGGATCAGGCTGCGCCGGACGTCACGGCGGGCGCGTTCCAGCTCCCTGGCCGAAATGGACTGCCCCACCTCGGCGTCCATCGCCGCCTGACTCTCCGGCGATTCCTCCGACGGTGCCGCGTCGTGCGGCAAAGTCGCGCCGACCTCGAATCCGCCGTCGTGGGGGCCTGCCCGCAAGGTCCCGCCGACCAGCCGGACCCGCTCACGCAGTCCGATCAGGCCCCGTTTGCCCGAGGTCCTGCCCGGCAGCGGTCCCGCGGGAGGCGCGGCGTTGGTGACCACGACGTCCGTCCGTCCCGCCGAACGCGTGACCCGGACGGTGACGGCGGCCCCCGGCGCGTGTTTCACCACGTTCGTGACCGATTCCTGGACCACGCGATACGCGGCGCGGTCGACCATCCGCGGCTCGCCGTCCACCGGGCCGTCCACGGAGGACTCGATCAGCACGCCCGACGCCCTGGCGCGGTCGAGCAGGTCGTCGATGCTCTCGTGCACCGGTTCGGTCGGCGCGTCGTCCTCGCGCAGGACCCCGATGATCTCGCGCAGCCTCTCGGTCGCCGTCGCGGCGCTCTGCCGCAGCTCGCCCGCGGCCTGCCGCTGAGGCTCGTCGAGCCCGCCCGCGACCTCCAGCGCCGCCGCGCGCACCGCGATGAGGCTCAGCTCGTGGCCCAGCGAGTCGTGCATGTCGCTGGCGATCCGGGTGCGCTCGCGCAGCCGCGCGCGATCGGCGACGAGGCGCTGACGGCTCTCCATCTCCTCGGCGCGGCGCCAGCCGTCGCGCGCCATGTCCTCACGCTGCCGGATGTACCGGCCCATCAGCCACGGCGTCACCGACGCGAAGACCAGGACACCGAGCAGCGCGCCCCAGGACGCGAACCCGTCCCTGCTCCACGCCAGCGCGACAGGGATCGCGATCAGCGAAACGACGACGAAGAGGCGCAACATCGGCTTCGCGACCGGCTGCCGGTAGCCGGCGAGGTAACTCACCGCGACCAGGACGAACCCTTCCCAGACCGGCACGCGGCCGCCGAAGCTGCCCATGACCACGAAACTGGCGACCATCGCGATCCCGAGCGAGACCAGCGGGTACCGGCGCAACAGGGCGACCGCGGCGGTGGTCGCGGTGAGCCCGGCGAACAGTTCCCAGGGCCTCGTGCTGGATCCGGCGTCGATGACCACCCAGCCACAGAGCCCGAGCCACAGGGCGACGTCCATGATCAGCCGCCGCCCGCGCCGCACGGGCTCCTCAACGTCCTTCACGGGCTGGACGCTACAAGTCGCGCCGAACCGTCCGCCATGGACGAAAGTAAAGGTCCCCCGATCATCGGGTCTCCGCCGGATTCATGAGGCATGATGATCGACCATGGCCGAGCGCACACTCACCGGCCAGCTAGGCGGTCCTGTCCCGGCAGGCATCGAAGCGCTGGCCGACAACGAAAAGCAGGACCTCTCCGACGCGTTGCGCGATGCGCGCCACCGTCAGGCCAAGGCTTTGGCCGAGGCGGGCGAAGAGGGCCTGAAGTACGTACCCGCCCTTCTGCGCGGCACCATCCGCAAGGTGGTGGGCCTGTGACCACCGAAAACTTCGCCGCGCAGGCGGAGATCCTCAAACTCGCCCGTGTCCTCGGCATCAGCCCCGAACGGCTCTCCTACCTGGAGAACGTGGACGCGGCGGAGCTCCAGGCGTTCCGCGAGCAGGTCACGGACACGCTGTTCGACGCCAACCTCGCCGCCCTCGAACGGATGGCGATGGCGAGCAAGCTCGTCCCGAGCCCGATCCTCGCGAAGATCGCCGAGAAGGTCTTCGGCCCGCTTCTGTGCGCGCGGATCGCCGGGCTCGTGGACGTCTCCCGGGGCGTCGACGTCGCGAAGCGCCTGAAGCCGCAGTTCCTGTCCGACGTCGCGGCCGAACTGGACCCGCGCCGCGCGAGCGCGATCATCGCGCGCATCCCACTCGACACCGTCGTCGCGGTCGCCGACGAACTGGTGCGCCGGGAGGACTGGATCACCGTCGGCCGCTTCGTCGGCCACCTGCCCGACCCGACGGTGCGCCGGGCCCTCGGCGTGATCGGCGACAAGGCCCTGATCCGGATCGCGTTCGTCCTCGACGACAAGAGCCGGATCGATCACGTCCTCGGCCTGCTCTCCGAGGCCCGGTTCCGCGGTCTCCTGCAGGTCGCGGCCGCCGACGAGGACCTGTGGGCGCCGGTGCTCGACCTGCTCACCCACCTGAGCGAGAAGCGCGTCGAGCAGTGGTCCCACCTGCTCGACGAACTCCCGCCCGCCCTGCGCGAGCGGGTTCAGGAGACCCTCGACCAGGCCTCCTGACCGCCGGGGGAGCAAGGGACCTTTGCTATCACTTTGGCGCGAAACCGCTGGTCAACAGCGCCCCGCGCCTCCACACAGCGGCCGTCAGCGGCACCCCGGGCCGGTACGCCAGGTGCGTCGTCGAAGGCGCCTCCAGCACCTGAAGGTCGGCTCGCGCCCCAGGCCGCACGAAGCCCACATCGTCACGCCGAAGAGCGCGAGCGCCGCCCGCCGTCGCCGACCACACCGCCTCGTCGATCGTCATCCGCATCTGCAGCACCGCGGTCGTGACGCAGAACGCCATCGACGTCGTGTACGAACTGCCCGGGTTCGCGTTGCTGGCCAGCGCGACCGTCGCCCCCGCGTCCAGCAGCCGCCGCGCCGGCGCCAACGGCTGCCGGGTCGACAGGTCGCACGCCGGCAACAGCGTCGCGACGGTGTCCGAAGCAGCGAGAGCCTCGACGTCCGCTTCGCTCAGGTACGTGCAGTGGTCGACACTCGCCGCCCCCAGCTCGACGGCGAGCCGCACCCCGGGCCCCTCCCCCAGCTGGTTCCCGTGCACCCGCAACCCGAGACCGCGTTCCCGCGCCGCCTTCAGCACCCGGCCGGACTGCGCTTCGTCGAACGCACCGGTCTCGCAGAACACGTCCGCCCATCGCACGAGCGGCGCCACAGCGTCGAGCATGTCGCCGCACACCAGGTCCACGTAGGACTCCGCGTCCGCGCCCGGCGGCACCAGATGCGCGCCGAGGAACGTGACCTCGTCGGCCACCTCGGCGGCGATCCGCGCCGACCGTGCCTCGTCTTCGACGTTGAGCCCGTAGCCGGTCTTCGTCTCCAGGCAGGTCGTGCCCTGCTTCGCGGCTTCGTCGACGTGTCGCCGCAGGTTCGCCGCGAGCTGCTCGTCGGACGCCGACCGCGTCGCGTCGACGGTGACCGCGATACCACCGGCGCTGTACGCCTTCCCGGCCATCCGCGCCTCGAACTCGGCCGTCCGGTCACCGGCGAACACCAGGTGCGTGTGGCTGTCCACCCAGCCAGGCAGCACCGCACGGCCGCCGACGTCGATCCGCTCGTCCGCGCCGGGCGCGTCCGCCGCCGGGCCGGCCCACGCGATCTCTTCGCCCTCGATGACGACGGCCGCGTCGCGGAGTTTGCCCAGCTCGGCGTCGTTCGTGGTGAGCTCGCCGATACCCGTGATCAGGACTGCCACAATGCCTCGATCTCCTTGGCCAAGACCGTTTCCGGCCGGTCGATCAGCTGATGCGCGCCATCGCGGACGATCTCACGCCCAGCGACGACGACATTCCGCACATCCGCGCCGGACGCGGCGAAGACCACCCCGGACGGCTCGATCCCGGCGGTCCGCACCGAACCGAGCCCGACCGTGACCAGATCGGCGCCCGCGCCCGGGGCCAGCTCGCCGACCTCGTCCCAGCCGATCGCCCCGTGATCCGTCGCCGCCGAGAGAAGTTCCTCCGCGGAGAACCGGCCACGCTGTTCGCTGGCGAGCCGCTCGTTCAGCTCCAGCGCCCGGGTTTCCTCGAACGCGTCGACGACCGCGTTGCTGTCGCTGCCGAGGCACAGCCGCACCCTCGCGTCCAGCAACGTCCGCGCCTGGCCGATCCCGTCACCGAGATCCCGCTCGGTCGTCGGGCAGAAACACGCGCGACTCCGGGCCGCGCCCAGCCGCTCGACGTCGAGCGGCGTCAGATGTGTCGCGTGCACCGCGGTCAGCCGATCGCCGAGCACCCCGTGGTCGTGGAGCAGCTCCGTCGGCGTCCTGCCATACGCCGCCAGGCATTGCTCGTTTTCGGCCCGCTGCTCGGAAAGATGGATGTGCAGCGGTCCGGTGCCACGATCCACTTCGGACAGTTGATTTTCGGGAACGGCACGCACCGAATGGATCGCCCCACCCACCCGGAAGGTCTCCCCCGCACGCAAGTCGCCGACTCGTTGCGCCCATTTCGTAGCCGATCCGTCGGAGAAGCGCTGCTGCACCTCGTCCGGCTCGGTGCCGATGCCACCCGCCAGGTAGCACGTGTCGAGGAGCGTGAGCCGGATCCCGGCGTCCGCGGCGGCCTGCCGCAGCGCCTCACCCATCGCGTTCGGCTCGGCGTAAGGCTTTCCGCCCGGCGCGTGGTGCAGGTAATGGAACTCGCCGACACTCGTGTACCCGGCCAGCACCATTTCGGCGTAGACCCCGCGCGCCAGGCGATAGTACGAATCCGGCTCCAGCCGGGACGCGAGCGAATACATCCGCTCGCGCCACGTCCAGAACGTCCCGCGGTCATGATGCGTCCGGCCACGCAGCGCGCGATGGAACGCGTGCGAATGCCCGTTGGCGAAGCCCGGCAACGTCAGTCCGCTCAGGACGGTTCCTTCGCGCGGCGCGTTCGCCGTCACGGAAGTGATCTTCCCGCCGTCGACCTCGATCCGGACGGCGTCGGCGATCCCGTGCGGCAACCACGCGCGCTCACACCAATATGTCGTCATGTCGACAGTTTCTCCAGGACGTCCGCGAGCGCGCGGGCGCCGTGGTCGACGTCCTCCGCCTCCGAGAACTCCTCCGGGGAATGGCTGATCCCGGTCGGATTGCGCACGTAGAGCATCCCGGACGGGACGAATCCGGCGAGGATCGCCGCGTCGTGCCCGGCCCCGGTCGGCAGCTCCGGCGGCCCACCGAGCCAGGTGCCCAGGTCGCGGCGCAGCGCGTCGTCGAAGATCACGTCGTCCGAGTAGGACTCCCTGGTGACCTCGACCCGGCAGCCTTCCTGACTGGCGGCTTCCTCGGCGAGTTTCGCGATCTCCGCGACCAGTTCGGGCGTGCTCGTGCCAGGAACCCGCGCGTCCAGCCAAAGGTCCACAGTGGACGCGATGACGTTGGTACCGCCGGGAACCGGTACGAGCCTGCCGACCGTTGCCCTGGCGTCGGCCGTCGCCTTCGCGAGTTTCCGCACGGCGAGGACGGTCTCGGCCGCCGGGATCATCGGGTCGCGGCGATCGCCGATCAGCGTCGCACCGGCGTGATTTCCCTGCCCATGGAAGGAGAATCGCCATCGTCCGTGCGCGATCACCGTATTGCCGACCGCGACCGGCGAGCCGAGGTCGATCAGTCCGCGTCCCTGCTCGACGTGCAGTTCAAGGAACCGCCCGATCAGGCCGAGACGCTCCGGGTCGCGGCCGACGAGTTCGGGATCGAAACCGGATTTCGCCGCCGCTTCGGCGAACGTGATGCCGTCGGGGTCACGCAGCCCGCGTGCCTTGTCCGCGTCGATGGTGCCGGTCAGCAGCCGCGAGCCGAGGCACGGAACACCGAAGCGGCCGCCTTCCTCCTCCGCGAAGACCACGACGGCGAACGGTTTGGCGGGGCGGAAACCCTTGGCCTGCAGGATCTCCACCGCGTCGAGCGCGCTCGCGACCCCGAGCGGGCCGTCGAAGGCGCCGCCGCCGGGCACCGAGTCGAGATGGCTTCCGGTGACGACCGCGTCCGGGCCGGGTGTGCCCCACCAAGCCCAGATGTTGCCGTTGCGGTCGGTCTCGACGCCCAGTCCCAACCTCCCGGCTCGCTCGACGAACCACGCGCGCAGTTCGGTTTCGGCCGCGTCGAAAGCGTGGCGGGAATAGCCGCCGCGCTTCGGGTCGCGGCCGACGTCCGAGATCTCCTCCAGCAGCGAGGACGCGGTCACTCGGCGTCCCGCATCGGCACGCGCACGCCTCGCTCGTCGGCGACGTCGGCGGCGCGGTCGTAGCCGGCGTCCACGTGCCGGATGACGCCCATTCCCGGGTCGTTGGTGAGCACGCGTTCGAGTTTCTGCGCGGCCAGCAGGGTTCCGTCGGCCACGCTGACCTGGCCCGCGTGGATGGAGCGGCCCATGCCGACACCGCCGCCGTGGTGGATCGACACCCAACTGGCGCCCGAGGAGGTGTTGACCAGCGCGTTCAGCAACGGCCAGTCGGCGATCGCGTCGGAACCGTCGGCCATGCCTTCGGTCTCGCGGTACGGCGAGGCGACGCTGCCCGAGTCGAGGTGGTCGCGGCCGATGACGACCGGCGCCTTCAGTTCACCGCTGGCGACCATCTCGTTGAAGCGCAAGCCCGCCAGGTGCCGCTCGCCGTAGCCGAGCCAGCAGATCCGCGACGGAAGTCCCTGGAAGGCGACGCGTTCACCGGCGAGGCGGATCCAGCGCGCGAGGGATTCGTTCTCCGGGAACAGTTCCAGCATCGCGCGGTCGGTGGCCGCGATGTCCTCGGGGTCACCCGACAGCGCCGCCCAGCGGAACGGGCCGTTGCCCTCGCAGAACAGCGGGCGGATGTAGGCGGGTACGAAGCCCGGGAAGTCGAACGCGCGCTCGCAGCCGCCGAGTTTCGCCTCACCGCGCAACGAGTTGCCGTAGTCGAAGACCTCGGCGCCCTTGTCGAGGAAGCCGAGCATCGCCTCGACGTGCTCCGCCATCGACTCACGGGCGCGTTCGGTGAACTCGTCGGGCTTCTTGTCCGCGTAGTCCTGCCACTCGTCGACGCCGATACCCTTGGGCAGATAGGAAAGCGGGTCGTGCGCGGAGGTCTGGTCGGTGACGATGTCGACCTCGACACCGCGGCGCAGGAGTTCCGGCAGCACCTCGGCGGCGTTGCCGACGACGCCGACGGACAGCGCGCGCTTCTCCTTCTTGGCGGTTTCCACGCGGCGGATCGCGTCGTCGAGGTCGTCGGCGACCTCGTCGAGATAGCGGGTCTCGACGCGGCGGTGGGCGCGCTGCGGGTCGCATTCGATGACGAGCGCGACGCCGTCGTTCATCGTGACGGCCAGCGGCTGCGCGCCGCCCATGCCGCCGAGTCCGGCGGTGACGGTGAGCGTTCCTTTGAGGGTCCCGCCGAAACGCTTCTTGGCGACAGCGGCGAAGGTTTCGTAGGTGCCCTGCAGGATTCCCTGCGTGCCGATGTAGATCCAGGAACCCGCGGTCATCTGGCCGTACATGGTGAGGCCCTGGGCCTCCAGGCGGCGGAATTCCGGCCACGTCGCCCAGTCGCCGACGAGGTTGGAGTTCGCGATGAGCACCCGCGGCGCCCATTCGTGCGTGCGGAACACGCCGACCGGCTTGCCGGACTGGACGAGCAGCGTCTCGTCACTGTCCAAAGTGGTCAGTTCGCGGGTGATCGCGTCGAAGCTGGCCCAGTTGCGGGCGGCCTTGCCGGTGCCGCCGTAGACGACCAGGTCCTCCGGGCGCTCGGCGACGTCGGGGTCGAGGTTGTTGTGGAACATCCGCAACGCGGCTTCGGTCTGCCAGTTCTTCGCGGTGAGCGTGGTGCCTCGGGCGGCACGGACGGTGCGGGTCATGGCTCAGACCTCCAGTTGGGCCGCGGCGAGGACGGCACCCGACGCGACGAGTTCTTCGGCGGCGGCGATCTCCGGCGCCAGATGACGGTCGGGGCCGGGGCCCTCGACCTTGGTACGGACGAGATCCCGGACCCGGCCGGTGACCGGCGACGGGACCAGGGGCGCGCGCATGTCGAGGGCGCGCGCGGCGGTGAGCAGTTCGATGGCGAGGACGGTGTTGAGCCCCTCGACGGCCTTGCGCAGTTTGCGCGCGGCGGACCAGCCCATGGAGACGTGGTCTTCTTGCATGGCGCTGCTCGGGATCGAGTCGACCGACGCCGGCACCGCGAGGCGCTTGAGTTCGCTGACCACCGCGGCCTGCGTGTACTGGGCGATCATGTGGCCGGAGTCGACACCGGGATCGAACGCGAGGAAGGGCGGCAAGCCGTGCGAGCGGGCCTTGTCGAGCATCCGGTCGGTGCGGCGCTCGGCGATGCTCGCGACGTCCGCGAGCGGGATGGCGAGGAAGTCGAGCACGTACGCGACCGGGGCGCCGTGGAAGTTGCCGTTGGACTCGACGCGGCCGTCGGACAACACGACCGGGTTGTCGACCGCGGAGTGAAGTTCACGCTCCGCGACGAGTTCGGCGTGTGTGAGGCTGTCGCGTGCGCCGCCGTGCACCTGGGGCGCGCAGCGGAGGGAGTACGCGTCCTGGACACGGTTGCAGTCCGGGCCGCGGTGGCTCTCGACGATCTTCGAGTCCTGAAGCGCCGTCCACATCCGCTGGGCGCTCCGTGCCTGTCCGGGGTGCGGGCGCAGGGCCTGGAGGTCGGCGGCGAAGGCGCGATCGGTGCCGAGGAGCGCTTCGACGCTCATCGCCGCGGTGATGTCAGCCGTGTCGAGAAGCTTGCGCAGGTCGGCAGCGGCCAGCAGGAGCATGCCGAGCATGCCGTCGGTCCCGTTCGTGAGGGCTAGGCCCTCCTTCTCCGCGAGAACGACCGGCTCGATCCCGGCGTGCTTCAGCGCGACGCCGGCCTGGACGACTTCGCCGTTGTACTCGACTTCGCCCTCCCCCATCAGCGCCAGCGCGACGGCGGCCAGAGGCGCGAGGTCGCCGGAGCAGCCGAGGGAGCCGTACTCGTGGACGAGCGGGGTGATCCCGGCGTTGAGCAGGGAGGCGAGCGCTTGCGCGGTCTTCGGCCGGACGCCGGTGTAGCCACTGGTGAGGGTGCGGAGGCGCAGCAGCATCAGCGCCCGCACGACCTCGGTCTCCACGACCGGCCCAGCGCCGGCCGCGTGCGAACGGATCAGCGACCGCTGCAAAGCGGTGCGGCTCTCGAGCGGGATGTGCCTGGTGGCGAGCGCACCGAAGCCCGTCGAAACGCCGTACGTCGGCGTCTCGGCATGGGCGAGGTCGTCGATGTGCTGACGCGTCGCGGCGAGGTTCTTCTCGGCCGCTTCGCTGACCGCGACGGGCGAGTGGTCACGGGCGACCGCGACGACCTGTTCGGGCCGAAGCGGTTCTGACCCCAGAAGTACGGTTTCCGGCATAGCCCCATTGGACAACGCCATGCCCGCTGGTGGGCGGCCCCAACCGGTGGTTGTGTCTGGTATCCAAGACACACCACGCGGTAGCAAGGGACCTTTGCTATCGCGGGCAGGGGGTGTGTGGAAATAGGGACGTTGAGTGTCCCTATTTCCACACACCACACACGCTGGGTAACCGCGCCTACTGACCGTGTGGATTTTGTTGCGTTGGACGCACCGAAATCCACACAGTCGCCATCAAGGAGAGCAAGGGACC
>NZ_JBHXJK010000194.1:0-12304 GCF_042723255.1 Amycolatopsis thailandensis | reverse complement strand
CCACCCTCCACCCCGTGTACCACCCCGCGATCGAGCCCCCCCCCCCGCACACCCCCCCCCCCGCCCTTCATCCACCCCACAAACATAAAATTTTGGCTTTTCGGGGCCTAAACCCCCCCACGGGCCCCTTGAACCAGGCGACCTTTCGGGCTCTTGACAGCACGCCCGCACGTGCCGCACTTTGTTGCTGAAGACGGAACAACGTGCCTCATCCGCAACAGCGCCTGTCACCCCGATGCCCGTGTCCTTTGTGGACTGAACCGGGCAGGCAGGAGGTTCCCCGCACCATGCCCTCCGGACCCCGCGTCGTCGTGATCGGCGCCGGCATCGTCGGCTGCGCGCTCGCCGACGAACTCACCGAACGTGGCTGGACCGACCTCACCGTGCTGGACCAGGGCGACCTGTTCACCACCGGCGGCTCCAGCTCGCACGCACCCGGCCTGGTCTTCCAGACCAACGCCTGCCGCACGATGACCGGGTTCGCCCGGTACACCGTCGCCAAGTACGGCGCGCTCGACCTCGACGGCGGCCCCTGTTTCCGGCCGGTCGGCGGCCTGGAGGTGGCCACCACCCCGGAACGGCTCGCCGATCTCAAGCGGCGGCACGGCTGGGCGGCCGCGTCGGGGGTCGAAAGCAGGCTGATCGAGCCGGGCGAATGCGCCGCGCTGCATCCGATGCTCGACCAGGCCAAGGTGCTCGGCGGATTCCACATCCCCTCCGACGGCCTGGCCGAACCCCTGCGGGCGGCCGAAGCGCAGGCCCGCCGGGCGATCGCGCGCGGTGCCAGGTTCCTCGCGCGCCAGAAGGTCGTCAGCGTCGAGCGAGCGGCCGGCCGGGTCACCGGTGTCACCACCGGGACCGGGAGCTTCCGCGCGGACATCGTGGTCTCGTGCGCCGGGATGTGGGGCCCGTTGCTCGGCGAACTGGTGGACCTCACGATCCCGCTGGTCCCGATGGCGCACCAGTACGCGCGCACCAGTCCCCTGCCCCGCTTCACCGAGGGAACCCGGCCGATCCTGCGGCACCAGGACGCCGACCTCTACTTCCGTGAGCACGGCGACAGGATCGGCATCGGCGCGTACGGGCACCGGCCGATGCCGGTACCTCCTCAGGAGATCGGCGCCGGCGAGGGCATGCCCTCGGAACTCGCGTTCACGCCCGCCGACTTCGAGGATTCCTGGGCCGCCGCCGTCGACCTGCTGCCGTCACTCGGCGAGACCAAGGTCGAGGAGGGCATCAACGGCCTGTTCTCCTTCACCCCGGACGGCATGCCGCTCCTGGGCGAACACCCGGATCTCGACGGGTTCTGGGTCGCCGAAGCCGTCTGGATCACGCATTCGGCCGGGGTCGCGCGGGCGATGGCGCGCTGGCTGGTCGACGGGCAGCCCGGCGACGATCTGAACGGCTGTGACCTCGCCCGGTTCGAGCGGGCGCAGCTGGCCCCGGACTACGTCATGGCGCGCAGCTGTCAGAGCTTCGCCGAGGTCTACGACATCGTCCATCCCTTGCAGCCCATGGAAGAACCGAGGCCGCTGCGGACGAGTCCCTTCCACGAAAGGCAGGCGGCGCTCGGCGCGTTCTTCCTCGAAGCGAGCGGCTGGGAACGGCCGCACTGGTACGAGGCGAACGCGAACCTTCCCGAGGTCGACCTCGTGCCGGAGCGCGACGGCTGGGCCGCGCGGTACTGGTCCCCGATCGCCGGTGCCGAAGCGCTGGTCGCGCGGCAGCGGGTCGCGATGTTCGACATGACGTCGCTGAAACGCGTGGAAGTCACCGGCCCTGGCGCGTTGCCGTTCTTGCAGACGATGACCACGAACCAGCTCGACAAGAAACCCGGTTCGGTCACCTACACGCTGCTGCTCGACGAGGACGGTGGCGTGCGTAGCGACCTGACCGTCGCCCGGCTCGGCACCGACCGGTTCCAGGTGGGTGTCAACAGCGCCATCGACATCGACTGGCTGCGGCGGCATCTCCCCGGCGACGGCGCCGCGCAGATCCACGAGACCACGCCCGGCACCTGCTGTATCGGTCTCTGGGGCCCGCTCGCCAGAGCGGTTCTGCAGCCACTGTCCACAACGGACTTCTCGCACCGGGCGATGGGGTACTTCAAGACCAGGCAGGCGTACGTCGGCCTGGTACCGGTCACCGCGATGCGGCTGTCCTATGTCGGCGAACTCGGCTGGGAGCTGTACACGAGCGCCGATCTCGGCCGCGAACTGTGGGACACGCTCGCCGACGCCGGTCAGAAACACGGGATCATCGCCGCCGGGCGGGAGGCGTTCTCCAGTATGCGGCTGGAGAAGGGATACCGGCTGTGGGGCACGGACGTCACCGCCGAGCACGACCCATACGAAGCCGGTCTCGGGTTCGCCGTGCGGATGGACAAGGGCTACTTCATCGGGCGGGACGCGCTGACGGGCCGCTCGGCGGAGACGGCCACCAGGAAGCTGACCTGTCTCACGATCGACGATCCGTATTCCGTCGTGCTCGGCAAGGAACCGGTGTATGCCGACGGGCGTCCCGCCGGGTACGTCACCAGTGCCGCGTACGGCTACACCGTCGGCAAGAACATCGCGTACGCCTGGCTTCCGGCCGCGCTCTCGGTGCCGGGAACCCCCTTGGAGATCGAGTACTTCGGCGAGCGGATCCCCGCCGTCGTGGCGAACGAACCGCTGTTCGACCCCGGCATGACCCGGATCAGGAGCGCCGCATGACCCATTACGACGTCATCGTCATCGGCCTCGGCGGGATGGGCAGCGCGGCCGCGTACCGGCTCGCCCGGCGGGGGCGGCGCGTGCTGGGCATCGACCAGTTCGCGCCGGTGCACAACCTCGGGTCCAGCCACGGCGGCTCGCGGATCACCCGGCAGGCGTACTTCGAGGATCCCGCGTACGTCCCGCTCCTGTTGCGGGCGCACGAACTGTGGGACGGCGTCGAACGGGACTCGGGCCGGAAGATCTTCACCCGCTGCGGCGGGATCATGCTCGGCGACCCCGGCTCGCGGACGGTGTCGGGCAGCCTGGCCAGCGCCCGGAAATGGGAGCTGCCGCACGAACTCCTGGACGCGGCGGAGATCCGGCGCCGGTTTCCGACGATGAACCCGGCGGACCACGAGATCGCGCTGTACGAGGAGAACGCCGGTTTCGTGGTTCCGGAAGGCAGCGTGGCGGCACACCTGCAGCTCGCCGCGCGGGCCGGGGCGGATCTGCACCACGAGGAGAAGGTCCTTTCGTGGCGGCAGACGTCCACCGGGGTCCGGGTCGGGACCGCGCAGAACTTCTACACCGCGGAGCAGCTGGTGATCTGCCCCGGCGCCTGGGCACCGGGGCTGCTCGCCGAACTCGGCGTCGACTTCACGATCGAACGCCAGGTCCAGTACTGGTTCGCGCCGTCGGGCGGGGCGGGGCCGTTCCGCGCCGGACGGCATCCGATCTACGTCTGGGAAGGCGAAACCGGGCGGCAGTTCTACGGCTTCCCCTCCCACGACGACGCCGGGAGCGTGAAGGTCGCGTTCTTCCGCGGCGGCGAGACCTGCACGCCGGAGACCATCGACCGCACGGTGCACGCCGAAGAGGTCGACGAGATCGCGGAGTTCGTCGGCCGGAAGATGCCGTCGCTGCCCGGCGCGTTCCTGCGCGGGGCGACCTGCCTGTACACGAACACCCCGGACGAGCATTTCGTCATCGCCCGCCATCCCGCGCACGACCGCGTGGTGGTCGCCTGTGGGTTCTCCGGGCACGGCTTCAAGTTCGTCCCGGTGGTCGGCGAGGTGCTCGCCGACCTGGTGGTGGACGGCACCACCGAGCATCCGATCGCGCTGTTCGACCCCGCGCGGCTGACGGGAGCGTCGAGATGACGAGTCTCATCCCGACGCTGGGCGGCGGGTATTACACCGATCCCGCGATCTTCGCGGCGGAGCAGGAAAAGATCTTCGAGCGCCTGTGGTTTTGCGCCGTGCGTTCGGCGGACCTGGCGTCGGCGGGCGACTACCGGACCGTCCAAATCGGACGCGAAAGTGTGCTCGTCGGCCGAGGGCGGGACGGCGGACTGCGGGCATTCCTCAACGTCTGCCGCCATCGTGGCGCCCGGCTGTGCACCGAGGAGACGGGCACGGTGAAGCGCGCGTTCCAGTGCCCGTACCACGCGTGGACGTACGGGCTCGACGGCAAGCTGATCGCCGCGCCGAACCTCGTGAACCTCCCCGATGTCGACCGTGCGGAGTACGGGCTGCACACCGTGCACCTGCGGGAATGGCTGGGCTACGTGTGGGTTTGCCTCGCCGCGGACCCGCCGTCGTTCGAGGCCGGCGTCGAGGGCGCGGTGCGGGAACGGCTGGGCGATCTCGAATCGATCGGGCGCTACGGCCTCGACGGGCTCTCGGTCGGGCGCCGGATCACCTACGACGTCAAGGCGAACTGGAAACTGATCGTCGAGAACTTCATGGAGTGCTACCACTGCGCGACGATCCATCCCGAACTGACCGAGGTGCTGCCGGAGTTCGCCGACGGTTACGCGGCGCAGTACTACGTCGGGCACGGCGCCGGATTCGGCGAGGACGTCGAGGGGTTCACCATCGACGGCGGTTCGGGTTTCGAGCGGCTCGACGGTGTCGCGAGCGAGCAGGACAGGCGGTACTACGCGATCACCATCCGGCCGCAGGTGTTCGTGAACCTGGTGCCGGATCACGTGATCTTCCACCGGATGTACCCGCTCGCGCCGGACCGGACGGTCGTCGAATGCGACTGGCTCTATTCGGCCGACGTCGTCGCGTCGGGGCGTGACGTGTCGCGCTCGGTGGAACTGTTCCACCGCGTCAACGAGCAGGACTTCGACGCCTGTGAACGCTGCCAGCCCGCGATGGCGTCCCGTGCCTACCGCGGCGGCGGGGTGCTGATGCCCTCCGAGCATCACATCGGCGAGTTCCACGCCTGGCTACGCACGCATCTAGAGGACTAAACGCGGTAGATGCGCACGCAAGTACCGCATCCAGAGGACTAAACGCGGAGGAGTTCGGCGGCCAACGCGGCGGTGTCGACACCGGCGACGCCGTCGAGAACGTGCCAGGGCGCGAGCCAGCCCGTCGCGGCGAGTTCGTCGTAGACCACCGAGCACCTTTTCTGGAGCGCGTCGTCGGTCTCGAAGGAGTCCCGCGCGCGGTCGGCGTCGCTCGCGGCGCGGCGCTGCGCACGGTCGGCGGCGACGTCGGCGGTGACCCGGAGCAGCAGATGCGCGGCGGGCACCGGCAGGCCGAACCGGTCGATCTCCTGTTCGCGGAGCCAGCGCACGAACTCGCCGTCCGCGCCCTGGTGAAGCCGGGCGGCGCCATACGCCGCGTTCGACGCGACGTACCTGTCGAGCAGCACGACGTCGTGATCGCCGAGCCGGGCGCGGATCTCGTCGGCCGCGCCCCGGCGGTCGAGCGCGTAGAGCAGCGCCATGCCGTACACGGAGTCGATGAGGTCGCCGTGCCCGCGGTGCAGCGCTTCCTTCACCAGGTCGGCGTGCACGCTTTCGCCGTAGCGGGGGAACGCGATGGACGCGACGCTCGCCCCGGCGGCGTTCAGCGCGCCGGTCAGCGCGTCGGCGAGGGTGCGCTTGCCCGCACCGTCCAGACCTTCGATAACCACGAGTCGACCCACGCGGCCAAGGATAGGGCGAGGTGGTCGACCGGCGGGCCGGACGGGTCAGCTCACGTCCAGCCCACCGGTCCGCTAGGGGACGCGCCTCTTCGAGTGCAGGAAGAAGCCGGCGACACAGATCAGCAGCAGGCCGCCGAAGATCAGCAGCGGGACGAAACCGGTGTCCTGCGCGTCCGGCGCGGGGCCGCCGTCGCCGCGCGGCATCACCTGGGCGTTGTAGCCACCGGCCTTGCCTTCTTGGGCGTACGGCGAGTTCGCGAGCATCGCGCCATACCGGCCGGAGACCGTCCGCTGGTACTCAGCGAGGGTGGCCGTGGCACCGGCCGCGTAGCCGCTGGCGCCGGAGTCGAGCAGCGTCACCCGGCCGTCGCGCAGCGCGTACCAGGCGTCGACCTGGGGCTCGTGGAGCAGGGTCGCACCGGCGGGCAGCCGCCGGGCCAGTTCGCTTTCCCGGTCACCCGACGCGATGTTGCCGACGCGCCAGGCGCCGTCGTCGCCGCGGACCGACCAGACGGTCGCGGTCTGCCCGTCGGACGCCGTCACGGGGACGGCGACGTAGGCGAGTTGCCCGGCGATCGCGCCGTCACCGGCGACGAAGTCCCTCGAAAGCTCGTAAACCGGGAAGGATTCGTCGACGACACTCACCGACGGCGCGTGGCCCGAACCACCCGTTTGTGTGAGGAAGCGGCCGATTTCGGCACGCAGAGTGGGATCGTCGGCAGCCGCCTTCGCGGCCGCGAGATCTTCACTCGACAGGCTGTCCGCGCGCGCTCCGGGCGCCGAGATCAGCAGGGCGACCGCGACCAGCCCGGCGAGCCCGAGGTACCGCCGCGCGCTCATCGCCGGATCCCGGTGAGCGTGTGGGTCCAGGTGAAGGACTTGTTCCCGGCGTAGAAGTCGTAGGTCGACCAGTTGTAGCGGTTCCCGGTGGGCAGTGGATCCCCCCACGAGACCCACTTCCGGCCGGCGTCGTGGCCGTAGAGGACGTGCATGTGGCCACCGCCCGCGGCCCAGCCGACCCGCGTCTGCACCGGGCGCCCCGCACCGGTCTGCGCCTGGACGTCGGCGTAGGGGATGCGGCCCTTGAGGTAGTTCCCCGGCGCCGAGAAGCCGAGCTTGCCGAAGGCGCGCCGGACGTCGCCCAGCGTTCCCGGCTCGTCGGCGCACTCCCGCCGTCGCTCACCGTGGGCGATCCGGCAGAATTCGTTCTGGGTGACGGTCACACCGTGGTGTGCCGCGATGGTGTTGCCGGAAGCCACCCAGCACCACTGGGACTTCTCCTGCACCTGCATCGCGATGGTGTTCTGGCGGGCAGGCGGCTGGGGCAGCGCGCTCGCCGGGGTCTGGATCGCCAGCCACGCCGCGAGACTCGCGGCGCCGGCGGCGCAAACCCTGTTCGAGAACACAGGCACGACGGGCCTCCTGGTCACCATGGCGAACCAATGTGGTCACAACGGTGAACAGCAGGCTCACACAGAGCAAGATGGGCACTCGGCGGAACGGACCGTTCCGGGGCGTTTCCACACCCCGGAACGGTCACTCTTCCGGGGTCAACCACCCCGAACGGGGGACGTAGTGTTCACAGTGCGCTGCTACCGTGAACGTTCCGCGGTGTTCACGCTCAGCGCACACACTGGTCTGGTGAAGGGACGAGCGGTGACACGAGACGGTGCCGACGCGTTCTCGGCAGGAAAGCCTGCCTCGGACGTTGACACCCCGACGATCATCGACGGCACGCGCCGTCAATCGCTCGAATCCTTGCCCAAAGAGCTCGTCGAGGCCCTTCGCAGCGGCGAATTCCATCACGCGCTCCGGCAGGCGATCGCCTACCGCGGCCTCTCCCTGGCCAGGCTCCGCGCCCACCTCGGGCTGCGCGGTGTCCAAATCGGACAGTCGACGTTGAGCTATTGGCAGCGCGGCTTGCGCCAGCCGGAGGTGCCCAAGGCGCTCCCCGCGGTGCGCGCGCTGGAATCGGTGCTGCAACTGCCCGCGGACGCGCTCGTCGTGCTGATCGGGCCGCGGACGGCGCGGGCGCGCGGGCACCAGATGGCCGCGTCGTTCCACGACATCCGGTCCGGCGACATGGGTTCGATCGTCGACCAGCTGCTGGCGGAACTGGGCGCGTACCCGTCGTCCAACCGCTACAACGCCGACCTCGAAATGCTGTCGGTGCACGACACGATCACCTTCGACGCCGCGCACCGGCAGGTCGCGCTGCACACCCGGCTGGTGTGCCGGGCGCGCCGCCACGGGCCGGACCGGTACGTCACCGTCTACAACGGCGACCCTGGCTGCGACATCGGCGACGTCGAACTGGTCACCGCCGAGGGCTGCCGCGTCGGCCGGATCCGGCGCAACGCCGAGGCCGAGACGATGGCCACCGAGCTGCTCTTCGACCGGAAGCTCGCCGAGGGCGAGATCCACGTGTTCTGTTTCGGGGTCCACGACGATTCCGGCGCCGCGTCGCCCGGGTACTTCCGGATGCTGCGGGACCAGTGCTCGAGCTACCTGGTGCAGCTGAAGTTCGCGCTCGGCGCGCTGCCCGCCCGCTGCACGCGGCAGTTCCGGACGCGCGACGACGCCGTGCCCGTCGAGTCCGAAGAGCTGCCCTGCGACATGGGCGGCGTGACCAGTGGTTTCTTCAGCGACGCCGGGCCGGGACTGGCCGGCATCGAGGTCGAGTGGGAGTAGCGCGACGCGCTATGAAAGGTCCTTTCCTTGCAAAATTTGCAAGGAAAGGACCTTTCATAGCAGCGGCTCAGTACCGGTAATGGTCGGTCTTGAACGGACCTTCGACGTCCACGTCGATGTACTCGGCCTGCTCCTTGGTCAGCTTCGTGAGCTCACCGCCGAGCGCGTCGAGGTGGATCTTCGCAACCTTCTCGTCGAGCTTCTTCGGGAGGCGGAAGACCTCCTTGTCGTACTCCTCGTGCTTGGTGAACAGCTCGATCTGCGCGATCACCTGGTTGGAGAAGCTGTTCGACATCACGAACGACGGGTGCCCGGTCGCGTTGCCCAGGTTCAGCAGGCGGCCCTCGGACAGCACGATGATGCTCTTGCCGTCAGGGAAAACCCACTCGTCGACCTGCGGCTTGATGTTGATGCGTCGGATGCCCGGGTAACGCTGGAGGCCGGCCATGTCGAGCTCGTTGTCGAAGTGGCCGATGTTGCCGAGGATCGCCTGGTGCTTCATCCGCGCCATGTGCTCGACGAGCACGACGTCCTTGTTGCCGGTGGTCGTGATGATGATGTCGGCCTCGGGAAGGACGTTCTCCAGCTTCTTGACCTGGTAGCCGTCCATCGCCGCCTGGAGCGCGCAGATCGGGTCGATCTCGGTGACGACCACCCGCGCGCCCTGGCCGCGCAGCGATTCCGCGGCGCCCTTGCCGACGTCGCCGTAGCCGCAGACGACCGCGACCTTGCCGCCGATGAGGACGTCGGTGCCGCGGTTGATGCCGTCGATCAGCGAATGCCGGATGCCGTAGCGGTTGTCGAACTTCGACTTCGTCACCGCGTCGTTCACGTTGATCGCCGGGAACAGCAGCTCACCGGCCGCGGCGAGCTGGTAGAGCCGCAGCACACCGGTCGTGGTCTCCTCGGTGACACCGCGGACGCCTTCGCCGATCTTGGTCCATTTGCCGGTGTCGGCCGCGACCGAAGCGCTCAGCAGCTGGAGGAAGACACGGAACTCGTCCGAAGTGTCCTCGTCCGGGGAGGGGACGACACCGGCCTTCTCGAACTCGGTTCCCTTGTGCACCAGCATGGTGGCGTCGCCGCCGTCGTCCAGGATCATGTTGGGACCTTCACCGTCCCAGGTGAGCATCCGCTCGGTGCACCACCAGTACTCCTCCAGCGACTCGCCCTTCCAGGCGAACACCGGCACGCCCTTGGGCTCCTCCGGCGTGCCGTGCGGGCCGACGACGATCGCCGCGGCGGCGTGGTCCTGCGTGGAGAAGATGTTGCACGAGGCCCAGCGAACCTCCGCGCCCAGCGCGACGAGGGTTTCGATCAGGACAGCGGTCTGTACCGTCATGTGGAGCGAGCCCGAAACCCGGGCTCCCCGCAGGGGATACACCTCGGCGTACTCGCGGCGCAGCGCCATCAGGCCCGGCATCTCGTGCTCGGCGAGGCGGATCTCCTTGCGGCCGAACTCGGCGGCCTCGAGATCGGCGACGGCGAACTCGATGCCGTTGCGGGTGTCGTGCCGCTTGGCAACGCTTTCGGGGGTCATATGCGCGCTTCCTCCAAGGTTGGATGACAACGGAACAGTACCGTTGTCGGCTCAAAGCCGACTGAGACGGATTGGAGGCCTTCACCGTGGTCATGCCGGGTCCCGATACCCGCGTCGTCGAAATACGCGTACCCGGGCTAGTGGGCACGAGCGGTGAAAGCCTGCTGGATTCGACGTCGGTGGTCGACGTCGCCGGCGACGGGATCGGCAGGCTGATCCGGCCGTCGGACCGGCTGCGCCGTCCCGCTCCCGGTCCGGTGCTGCCCGCGCTCGGCCGTTCGATCCCGCGCATCCTCGAAGGCTACCTCTGGAGCGGGATGACGTCGGGGGGCGCGGCGAAGGCGACTTGGGCGCTGCTGTTCCCGTTCTCGCTGGCGAACGTCGCGCATTGGATGCTGCCGCCGGTCCCGGAGGGCAAGCGTTTCGCCGCGGCGCTCGGCGCGGCCTGCCGAGGGCTGCTGCGGGTGGCCTCGCTGCTGCTCACGATGCTGCTGATCAGCCAGCTCGCGGTGGTCTCGCTCGACCTGTTCGCCGCGCAATGCCTCGCGCCCGGTTCGAGCTGTCTGTCCGGCGTCCCGTCGTTCCTGCGGGACTTCCCGCCGCTGCGGACGGCGATCGGGGTGGTCCCGCTCCTGGTGCTGATCTTCGTGCTCGACCGGATCCCGTCGTCGGACTGGCGGTCACGGAACCGGTTGCACCGCGCCCACAGTTCGAGCCCGTTGCAACCACAGGACCTGCCGCGGACGCCGGGCCTGCGCACGCTGCACACCGTCGCCGCCTTGACCTGTGTCGCGCTTCCGTTGCTCGGCGGGCCGTTCCGGCTGCCGTCGACGACGTTCGACCTGATCGTCTGGATCTGCGCGCTGGCGCTCGCCGTCGCCTCGCTGCTGGCCTCGACGGTCGGTTTCTCGGCCGGGCCGGTGGTCCGGGGCGGGCTGATCGGGTTCGCCGTCGCGCTGGTCGGGATCGCCGTCGTGCGCCGGACACCGCTGCCCGCGGGGCTTTCGGGCGGCGGGCTCGGCGGAGCGGACGGGACGGTCGAGGCACTGGGCGCGTCGATGGTCGCGGTGACCGTACTGTTCGCGCTGATTCTCATCCCCGCGGCCTTGTTCGGCCGTTCGACCTGGAAGCACATGCCGCGACGGTTGCGGCCCTGGCTCGGCGGCTGGGCGGCGGCGCCCGTCGTCGCGCTCGCCGGCCTGCTCGGTGGCGGCTTCGGCGCGGGGCTCGCGGTCGCGCTGCGGAAGCTGGTCGGCGCGGACGATCTCCGCCTGCCCGACACCTATGTCCTGGTGACCGTCCTTTGGGGCGCCGGGCTCGCGCTCGCCCTCCTGCTCGGTCTGCTGGGCTTCGCGGTGGCCGTCCCGTTGCGACGGCTGCGTCGCGGCGTCCCGGAGGTAGTCGCGCTGATGGAGATCAGCGAATCCCAGGAGGAGGAAGCGGCCCGTGTCTGGGCCCGTGCCTCGTGGGAACGCAAGCATCTGCACCATCTCGCGCTCGCGGTGGCACTGGCGATGGCGGCGGGCGGCGGCGCGCTCCTCGTGCTGCGCTTCGGTTTCGGCCCGCTCGCGAGCTGGTTCACGCCGATCTCGGCGATCGGGGTGTTCGCGCTCGGCGCGCTGGCGGCGGGATTGCTGCGCGTGGTGTTCGCGGCCGCGACGAAACCCACGCGCAGCCGTCATCTCGGCGCGCTGGCGGACCTCGTGTGCTTCTGGCCGCGTGCCGCCCACCCGACCGTTCCGCCGAGTTACGCGCTCAAGGTCGTCCCGGAACTCGCGGACCGGGTCAAGGAACATCTGGCCGATCCGGGCACGCGGGTCGTGCTGTCCGGCTACAACCTCGGCAGCCTGCTGACCGTGCTCGCCGCCGCGCGCGTGATCGCCGATCTCCCGCCGGAGGACCGTGACCGCGTCGGGCTGCTGACCGCGGGTTCGCCGCTGCAATGGGGTTACCAGCGCGCGTTCCCCGCGATGCTGCCGCAGGCGCAACTGGCCGGGTTGTACGAGGATCTCGACGGCCGCTGGCGGGCGCTGTGCCGCGGCACGGACGTCTTCGGCGGCGGCGTCACGACGTGGCGGCATCGTGTGGTGGCCGGGAAACTGCTGGGCGACGGCTACCTGTCCGGCGGCGGGACCGGGCCGCTGGCGGCGGAACCCGACGACCAGGGTGTCCTGGTGCTCGGCGGCGATCACTGGCTGCCCGATCCGATGCGCGGGCCGACCGGGCGCCACCGCTGGGCCCCCGGCGTCCTCAAGCACACGGACTACGTCGTCGACGCCGAATGGGACAACGCCGTCGCGATGGCCGCCGGTCTCGGCCGTCCCCGCCCGGCGAACCCTTGGGGCGAACAGGGATCGCTGTTCGGGGACTTCCCGCAAATGCGCTGAAGTACATGAAGGCCCCCTTCCTTGCGCCTGGCGCAAGGAAGGGGGCC